>NZ_CP108098.1 GCF_036194065.1 Streptomyces sp. NBC_00239
GCGCCGTGCTCGTCCCGCCGGGTGTCCGCCAGTAGCCGGACGGGCTTCGGGGCGGTGCTCCTGCCGTCCAGTGGCGTGCGCATGACCTGGACGATTACGCGCGGGGGCCGCACTCCGACGGCCTTTCGGATGCCGTCCAGGGTGGCGGCAAGGGCGCGCAGTAGGTGGTACTCCCGCTCGGTGGCGTCTTCGCGGCGGCCGTTGACCGTGTAGCCCTCGGGCCACGCGATGCAGTCGGCGTAGATGTCGGCCGTGTAGACCACGGCCGGTAGGCGGGTCAGTTCGATCAGATCGGGGTCAGCCTCGATCGCGGGGGCGTGGGCCCGCTCCGTGGTGGTCACATCCGCTCCGTGTGTCGGCGTACGGGAGCGGCCCCGGGCTTGTGCCCGGGGCCGCTCTGGTGGGGTGGCTGATCAGCGTTCCGGCCGCAGCGGGATGGAAAGCGCGCCGCACCCTTCCGGCACGGGCACGTCCTTGACCAGTGCGGCCAGGCGGGCCGCCGCCTCGACGCGCTCGCGCGCCATCTGCGCGAAGGGTTCCGGAAGGTCCGGGTGGGGCGGCTCGGCCACGGCGACGATGAGCGCCCCGCCGCCCTGCCAAGCCTCGGTGCCCGGGGCGGACGGTACGCGCCGGGCAGGCTCGATCAGGCTCGCGGTGTCCAGGTTCCAGCGGTCACCGGCGAGGGTGCGGCCGAACGTGATGCGGGTGAAGCGCTCGCCCCGGCACCGGTGGTGAAGTCCGGCGGCCTCGGCGGCCGCCCGGATGAGAGCCGGGCTCAGGAAGGTGACGCGCGGGTCCGCGTTGTTCATATGGTGTCCTTCGGTCGTGGTGTCCGTGTGAGTCGGAACCTGGGGGCCACCCCGTTCTGACAAGAAGAACTCTACCAGCATGACCCCCACGTGCCAAATCGCGTGCGTCGCTGCGCACGCCCCGCCCCGGGGGCGGGACGCTGTCAGCGGGTCGGCTCGGCGGCCCACGTTCCGCAGCTGGTCTTGTCACGGCGGTAGCGCCGCCACCCGTGGCCCGGGGTGTGATCCGTCTGGAAGTGGCCGCAGTCCGCGCACGGGGCCCCGAAATCGCCGGGCTCGGCCACGGGTTCGGCGGCCCACTCCTGGGGGCCGGACCACGGGAATCCCCCTGATGCGAAACGCACACCCCCGCCCGGCATGAGGTGGGCCCATCCGCTGGGCCAGTCGATCGGCCCTTCGCGGCGGCAGACCTCGACGGCTCCGAGCATGGCGTGACGGCTCCACAGGTAGCTCTCGCCGTCGGGGGTGGTGATCCGGTAGCCGGGAGCGGTGAGCTGCCTTTCAGGGGCGTGGATGATCACCCCCGCCGCCGGGTCCGGCTCGAAGCGCCGGACGGAGTGCCGGGACGACTGCCGGTATCGGATCACGCCGTCATCCGTGACGCTCGCCTCGCTGACGACCAGTCCCCACAGACTGCTGTGCAGAAAGTTGCGCACCCCCTTGCCCGCTTCCCGGCGGGATCCCCAGGCAATGGGCGCGGGCGGAAACTCGCCGCCGCTCTCGTCGACCCTCTCGTAGTGCACGTATATGGGCATGTCGCTGAGCACGACGTGCGGGAACGGGGGGCCGTCGTACCACCGGGGCACGGGGGCAATGAGCAGTTTGGCTCCGGGGAGCTTCTGCCGTGCCTGGATCTCGCCGTTGTCGCTCTGGTGCTGCTGCTGGTCGCTCACGTCTCGTTCCCTCATGGGTAGGTAGCTCGGTCGGCTGGCGTGCCGGGGCGGCCGCATGGGCCGCCCCGGGGGCTGTGTCAGCCCTGCGCGACGCTCCGGCGGACGTGGTCGCGCAGACCGGCGGCGAGCTGCTTGGCCTGCTCGTCGCTCACGGCGGCGATCGTGTTGCGCACCAGCAGGACCCCGGCGGCCGCGACGGCGTCCGCCTCGGTCGAGCCGTCCTCGACCTCGTGGGCGTAGACGTCCTGGACCAGTTCACGGGCGAACTCGGTGGTGAAGCGCTCGCGGCAGAACTCGGGGGTAAGCCAGTTGAGGTAGGACCACCATTCGGTCACGGCCTCGGTGATATAGCCGACCATGGGGCCGTAGTCGGCCTCGCCGTTGCTGTCGGCCTGGGCCGTGGTGGGCGCGCCGGTGATCATCGTGGTCATGTCGTCGTTCTCCTCGGTGTGGTGTGCGTGTGATGCCGATCCGGGGGCCACCCCGTTCCGACAAGAAGAACTATACCAGCGTGACCCCTCTGAGCCAAATCGGCTCGGCCTGCGCTGGGGTGTCCCGTGGCTCTGCGCGCGGTCGGCGTCCGGCATGGACCACGGCGCCACCTCTCGCCGCTGCTGCGCCTTTCAGGTCCGGCATTCGTACGGCGCGGCGGCCGGGTGGCGGCCGGTCACGTAAACCGCGGCGAGTAGCCGGTTTTGACCCGCGGGCATGGCGAAGGCCCCGGCCTCACGCGGGTGAGACCAGGGCCAGGGGTGTTACCGCTCCCGCCGAACCGGTCAGCGGCCGGCGGCCGGTGCCTTGGTGCGGCTGTCCGCCAGAAGCCGGTCAGCCACGTCTGAATTCACGCCGAAGGTGTCGCCGATCCACTGGGAGGTGACGCGCCCCTTCTCCGCTCGCTGCGTACGGATCCTGTCCAGCCGCACCTGGCGAAGGGTTCCATCGGCCTGGCGCATGCCGATGCCCAGCATGGCCGCGACTTGGGGTGCGGTGAGGGCGGCGCCCTTCTCGTCCAGAAGGGCGTTGACCTGCGCGGCCCGCTCCTCCGCTTCGCTCCGGGGGAACAGGCCGACCTCCTTGCGCGCCTGGGCGGGACCAAGGTCGCTCCGCTCGGCGAGGAGCTGTTCGGCAGCGTGCTCGCGCGCCTCCCGAAGGAGCCGTTCGGCTTGGCGGAGGCTGATGTTCAGGTCCTGCTGGACCTGCTCGGCCGTGAGGTCTCTGCCGTGGGCGGCGAGCAGGTCGGCTACGCGGGCGCGCCTCTGGCCGGCCTGCGTGTGCGCACCCTTCTTCTTGCCGCGGATCTCGGACTCGAATCCGGCCGGCCGGCCACCCGGCCACTTCTGGCCGCTGGGCAGCTCGGCCCCCCTGCGCAGCCGGTTGTTGTCCCAGTCCTGGATGGTCTTGCGGTACCAGAGGTTCGTGCCGGCTTCTGCGTGGTCAGGGTTCGGCAGACTGGTCTTGGCGCCGACCGCGTAGGACTTCCATGTCTTCTCCGTGACCTGGCGGTCCTTCGGCAGGGACAGCCTCGCTTCCTCAAGGTCCAGCAGGTCCAGGTCATGGCCGGCCGCGGGGATGGGCGGCATCGGCAGCGGCGGCTTGCCGGCGGCCTGGAGGTCGGCGTTCGTCTTGGCCGCCTGGAGGTGCTCCTCGGCGTACAGGCGGCGCGCGGCGCCCTCGCGGTTGAGCAGCTTCAATCCGGGGACGGACTCCCAGCGTCGCTTGCTCTGCCAGGTCTTCAAGGCGAGGCCGAAGACCTGCGCGGCACGCTCGTCGCTGGCGGGTGTGAGGCCGTGGGGGATCACGACGTGTCTCCTTCATCGGTGGTGGGTGTGAACGCCGAATCGGGGGCCACCCGGTTCGACAACATTTACTGTACCTCATTCAGCTCCTTGGTGTCGGAGGTGGTCGGGCGGAGGTGTCAAGCGCCAGCCCCCTCCGCCTCCGCATCGGGCGGAGGCGGAGGGGAGCCGTTCAGAACAGGGATGCCTGCGGCGGGTCCTGGCCGCGTAGCTGGCGCTGGCGCAGCGCGAACTCCAGGGCCTCGCCCTCGTCGGTGAAGTGGTGGGTCAGGACCTTCTCCAGCGCGTCGATGTAGCCCTGGCGTCGGCCGGCCGTGCGGTAGGCCGCGTCCACTGCGAGCAGAGAACGGGTGGTCAGGAACATCTGCTCGTCGTCGCCGCAGACTTCCCGCAGCACTTCGATCATCGCCCGGTCCCTGTCGACGGTCGTGCTGAGCGGCCCGTCGGGGAACGGCTCGCCGGTGGCCTCCTCGTAGATCCCCGGCAAGGTGTCCTCGACCTCGTGCTTTTCGAACACCCATATCCGGCGGATCTCGCGCAGTTCCTCCAGCGTGATCAGGGTGATGTCGCGGACGTGCTCGGGACCCCTGCGGCGGATCCGCGCCTGGGCGGTGAGCAGCTGGTGCAGCCAGTCCTGCCGGGCGTCCTGGGTGTACGGGCCGTGCACGAGGCGCTCGCGGTGGATGAGCAGCCGGCCGTCCATCTTGCGGAAGTCGCGCAGGTGCCGGTCGTCCTCGATGTCGAGCCGGTCGCGCAGTGCGAGCAGCGGGCGCATCCAGTCGTACTCGTCATCGTTGATGATCATGGCCTTCATGCTCTTGTCGGACTCGACCATGGTGCAGGTCCAGCATCCGAATCGGCTGTCGCCGCACGACTGGGTACTCGTGTCCACGACCAGGGGGCATTCGCTGTCGGCCGACGCGCCGCGATACAGGGCCATGAGCTCCTTGTGGGAGTGCCCCCACGGGTTCTCGTACTGCATGAGCGCGATCCACACTTCGTCGGTGGTCAGGTCCTCGATGGGGCTGTAGACGAGGGAGTTGGGGAGCGAGGCATTCGGCGAGAGGCGGTCGCGTACGCGTCCGGCCTCGTGCCGGGCCATGGCGCGGGCACGGGCCTGGCTCTCGGCCTTGCGCGTTCCCAGGACCAGGATCACCTCGCCGTGCTGGTCGACGACCTGGCGGATGAACTTGTTCGATGGCCGGATCTTCATTCGATCTGTGCACCACCGGAACTTGGGCCGGGGTGCCGCGTAGCCCTTGCCGATCAGGGACACCCAGAACGTGTCCTTGATGTCGGGGGTGAGACGGTGCACCTCGACCGGCAGGCCGGCGGCCGCGGCGGCCGCGCGCATCGAGTCGAGCGACCGTCCGACCCACGCGGCGATCACGGGGTTCTCCACCAGGGTGTCGGTGGATATGACGTGGACGGTCTTGTGCCGTTGGGCAGGCGGGAGGCCCTCCAGCGCCCGCCATACCAGCGCGGTGGTGAGGGTGCTGTCCTTGCCTCCGCTGTACCCAATGACCCACGGCACTGAGTCGGCCAGGTACAGCTCTCGGACCTCGGCCAGGGCGTCGCCCATGAACGCGTGCAGCCCTCGGCCGCCGTACGGCTCGGGCTTGGGCAGATCGACAAGCGGCAGGAGTACGGGAGTGGTGGTCAGGGGGATTCCCTTCGTCGGCGGGTACGGGGTGCCGCGTGCGTGCGGCGCCGGGCAGGTGGGTCCGACTTGTGGCCGTCGCCTGGCGGGGTCCCGCCGGCCCGGCGGGCGCGCGACCGGAACGGACTCGGACCGGTCGGCGCCGCCGCCGCGGTGCCGCGTTGTCAACTGACGACGGCGGCACTGGGACGGTCACTGCTTCGAGGAGTCGAACAGGGTGAGCTGCTGGTCGGCGTCGGCTTCGGCTCGGGGGGTGGTCCGCTCGATGGGGGCGGCCAGGCGGGGCGGCGGGTCCGGCAGGGACGGCGGGCGCTGCCGGTCACGCTGGACCTGTGCCCGCAGTGCCGCAAGCACGTGGCTCCAGGCGCCGGTAGCGAGGGCCCGGGCCCATTCGCTCTGTTCCTGGGCGCGTTGGGCGTCGGTGCGGCGGCGGGCTCCGCTCCCCCAGCAGTCGCTGGTGGCGGCGCGGTAGGGACGGTGGTCGGGGACAGTATCGGCCACCAGGGGCTGCGGGAGTCCGCATCCGGGGCATCGCACGGTCAGCGGCTCAGGGGTTTCAGGCGGGCTGGCCAGGGCGGCGGCCTTTCTCCTGTCGGGTGGCCCCGGCCGGGGGCGGCGGGAATCCGCCGCCCCCGGCCGGTTGGCGGGGCGGCAGGGGCCGCACGTCGGTGCAGTCCCTGCCGCCCCGCGTCGGATCGGTTACACCTTGGCGGCGGTCAGCGCGGCGTCGATGGCGGCCGCTCGCACGGTGGCGGCCGGGCAGGGGCCCAGCAGCCGGGTCAGGTCGGCGGTCAGGCTCGTGGTGTCCTTGGCACGGCGGGCACGGGCGACGGACTTCAGCAGCGCGGCCGCCGTGTCGGCCGTGGTCGGGTGGGCCACCTCGCAGGGGCAGGACTGGGCGGTCAAGACCAGCCTCGTCAGCTTCTCGGGACCGGCCTGCTCCACCATCGGGATACAGCCGTCGTGCCGGTAGGACGGGCGGGGACGGTTGTCGCCGTTGCGCCCTCGAAGGTGCGACCACCAGCGCGTGCCCACCCACTCGCACAACCGGCACCGCATGAGCCACCGGTTGTCCGCCCCGGGGTAGCCCTCCAGCGGTTCCCATCCGAGCTCGTTGAGGCGGGCGAGCGCCTTCGCGGCGTGGCGGATGTTGCCGGGGGTCGGCTGGAGCCGGGGGGAGAGCTGCGGCACGTACCCCGCGGCGGCCAGCGTGGGAGTCTGCGCGGGTGCGCCTTCGGCGAGGACGGCACCCTGCTCGATCAGCTTCACCAGCTGACCGGCCGCGAGGTCGCGGTCTTCGTGCTGGGTCTCCTTGCAGCCCGGCGCGGCCGCGTGCCACCGCCTGTGCCAGCGGTAGATGTGCCCGGCCTGGTGCCCGTCGACGGCCACGGGGTAGCGGCCGGTCCCGTCGGGCTTGCCGATGCTGTAGCGCGATCCGGTGTCGTTCAAGTGGGTTCCTTTCGTCGGTGTGCGTGTGAGGTCGGGGCGGGAAGCCATCCCGCCCCGACAAAGAGAACTTTACCAGCATTGACGCTCTACATGAAACGTGGAAAGCCCTTGAGCTGGGGTGATGGATCAGAAGAGGCGGTCAGTGACTTCCGGCAGGGTGACCGGCTCGACGGCGGCGCGAGCCGCGCTGGGCGCACCCCCGGGGGCGGGGTCGGCCGCTTCCCTCCGGGAGATCCGGCGCCAGTCGGTGAGGTCTTCGCCCCAGCGGTCCGTGATGGTGGACAGGGCGCAGAGTTCGTCGGCCCCGACGGGTATCGCCGCCTGATCGGCTTCTTCTCCGTCGGGCCCGTAGAGAACGGCGTACGCCTCATCGGTGACCCAGACGGCGACTCGCTCAGTCCCGTCCTCGTTGCGGTACCGGCCCTCGAACTGGAGGCTTCCGGGGTCGTGGAGCAGGCAGTCCTTGCGGCCGCAGTGGCCGCCGCGCTCCCGCCAGTGGCGGATATGGGCGTCGACCCCTGCGGCTGCCCAGTCATCCCCGGCGGTGTACTCCGGCCGGCGCTCGGTCCACCTGGCCACCACCTTTTCCAGGTCGGGGCGGACGTAGAAGTACGACAGCCCCTCCTGCCCCATGTGGTCGATCCATGACTGGCGGCTGCGCTCGTAGGCGCGGCGGGAGATGTCGTATCCGCTAGCGGGGTCGATGTCCTCGATGTCGACGCCCGTGGCGAGACACAGGGCGGTACGGGCGTCCGCCATGGCCGTGGCGCGGTCCATGGCGGACGGTACAGACATGGCGTGCCAGAAGACGTTCCTGGCGCTGGCGCGGATGTTCAGCGTTCCTCCTGCGGTTGGGCGTGCTGGTGGATGGGGGGAGCCGGTGACCAGCAAGGGTCACCGGCTCCAGAGCGTCAGAGGGGCAGAGGGGAGGGGGCCCCGCGCACGTACGCGGACCGGGCGGCAGAGAGGGCGCCCCACCGCGCGAACAGGTGCACGAGCGTGGACAACTGGCGCTGGATCTCGGCAGGCCCCTGGGCGCCTTCTTCGTCGATCCCGATGTTCAGCTGGTGATTGAAGCCTTCGGCGTAGAGGTCGACGCGGCAGCCGTTGGCCGTCACGGCGCTGGCCGCGAACGCGTCGGTCTTGTCACGCAAGCTGTCGTGCCAGGCTCGGGGGTTCAGGAAGCGGTGGCGCTTCCACCAGGACCCGCGCGGCTGCCACAGCTCCTTGGGCGGCACCGGCGCGGCAAGCGGCGAAAGGGCGCCGACCAGCCGCCACACCGCGTCATCTCCGAGCCCCTTCAGCGTCAGCGCGCCGCCGTCCGGCCAGGCCCGGCCGCCCTCGTCGATCTCCAGCGTGACCGTGAGGTGCGCCTCGGTGCCGTGCAGCCAGTCGGTGGTCGTCACGGAGAGGTATTCGGCTCCGTCGCTGTGGAAGTCCTGCCGGTGGACGCTGATGTCGGTACGGGCGTACGGGTCGGCGTACCGGGCGGCCACCCGAGCGAGCCGGAGGGCGCGCCGGTAGGCGGCTTGCGGCCGGTCCGGGCTGGCCGGACGTCGGTCAATGAAGTCCATGCGGGTGACGTGCAAGAGCTCCCTTTCGGTGGGGTGCGTGTGATGCCGATCCGGGGACCACCCCGTTACGACAAGAGGAATTTTACCACTTTCCCCCCCCACCCAAAGCGGGTGGAGGAAATGGCACGGAGACGCTGGATGGCTGTCGGGCCTCGTCAGCTGGAGGCGGGGGCGGTGCGGCGCGCGGCGGCGAAGCGGCGAACGCTGTCGCGCAGACGGCGGCGCGGGCCGCCGCCGCCGTCGCGGCCGTTCCACCAGTGGTAGGCGAAGTAGGCGGCCGCGGCGGAGTTGACGGCGACGTAGGCAGCACCCTCGCCGCTCCGACCGACGGCAATGAGCGTGAAGCCAAGGGCGCTCAGCCCGTCGGCGGTGCCTACCGGGATGCGGCGCGTCCAGACGCCGGCCACGGAGGTGAGCAAGAGAGCGGCTCCGGCGCCCAGAAGCACGTGAAGGAGAATCAAGCGGTTTCCCGTCTTTGCGCGGTGGTTGGGGTGTGGGCCGGGGGCCAGCCACGGCTGGCCCCCGGGAGGGTCGTGGTCAGCCTGCGGGCGTGAGCACCCAGACCTCCCGAAGCCCGACGGGCAGGGGCCCGAAGAGATCGGCGAGTTCGGGCTGGGCCTTCATCTGCTCCGGGGTCGGGTAGACCTCCCCGCGCAGTTCCCGGGCGTCGAACAGGCCCAGAGAGAGGGAGTACAGCGGGGAGAAGCCGTTGCCCTCGGCGTCCTGCGACAGGACGACGAGCCGGTTGGGCTGGCCGCGCAGCACGCTCATGAGGTCGCGGCTGGTCAGGGGCGGCTCGCCGTCGCCGTACAGGGGGAGGTCGGCGGTGTGGTCGATGAGCTTCGACAAGGGCAGTTCCTTTCACTGGGTGAGTTGGGCAGGGTGGCCGGGCCGGGCCGCGCGGTGGCGGCCCGGCCCGGGCGGGGGGTCAGTTCTTGCGGGTGTAGGCGTAGAGCATCGTGGTGGCCGTCTCGACGCTGACCCGCTCGACCCACACGGTTGCGCGCGGCTCCGCGTCCCCGTTGAGCAGTTGCACGGCGAGGCCGGGAGCGGTGTAGACAGCGGTGCTGCGCGGGCCGGTCTGTTCGGTGGACCTGGGCGGCTCCTCGCCCCGGGCGCGGGTGATCATGTCCCGCAGGGTGTCCGGGGTGGCGGTGAGCGGCACGGGGATGTCGTGACCGTCCGCCTTGAGCGCCTGCCGGACGATCTCCTGCGCCGTGGGGAGGGGCAGGCTTCGCAGCAGTAGCGCGACGGTGGGCGCGGTGCCGGTCGGCCCGCCGGTGACGAACAGCTCGCGGCAGTTCTCCCCATGCCCGATGGTGATCGTCGCCGACCGGTCCCGGTCGTGCTCGGCGATCCGCACCGTTCCGGCGCGGCCTTCGAGGAGCGGGGTCGACAGGACGGCTACCGCCTGGCTCACGTTCTGCCGTCCGTAGGCCGGGGCCAGTCGGTGGCGGATGACGTCCAGCAGCTCGAACAGGATCGGGTCGTCCGGGTCCGCCGGGGCTCGGCGCGCCTCGCGGATGCTCACCAGCGGGACGTCGTCGTCGTCGGCCAGGTTGACCTGGGCGGTCAGCGTGAGCTGGCCGTCCGCGACGTCGAGAAGGATTTCGTGGCCCTCGTAGTTCCGCAGAATGGCGAGGTTCAGCAGGCCGTCCAGCTCCCAGAACTCGGTACCGAGCCGGTCCAGGAGCCAGCGGGCGATGTCGTGGGCGGGGCTGGGCGCTGCTGCGATGGCAAGAGACAAGCCGTACCTCCGGAGTCGTGTGCGTGTGGTGTCGGCACGGGGGGCCACCCCGTTCCGACAAGAAGAACTTTACCAGTTTGAGCGCGCTACGCGAAATGCAGGTGTCGCCTTCGCCGGTCGCGCGGCACGGCCGCAGCGAGCCGACCGCCGGACGCCGGGGCGCGGCGTCAGTACCGCGCCCCGGGGAGTGGTCAGGTCCACGAGTAGGCGATGAACTGGCCGTATCCGTGACGGACGACCTCGGCGGCCGTGCAGCGGACCATGACCGCCACCCGGCCGCCGTATTCGTCTTCGCGGTACCTGAAGACCTGGTGCACTTCGGCCGCCGCCTCCAGCTTCCGGCAGTCGACTATCCGCAGAACGGTGCCGAGTGCATCGGGGTTGATCTCCCAGTGCTGCGAGCGCTCGCGCATGGATGGCTCCTGTTGGTAGGGGGCCGGGCCTCGGGACAGGCGACCCGTGAGCTGGGGAGAGGCTTAGAAGAGGAGATCAGCGGCGTGGGGAAGCATCGGCGCTTGTCTGTCGGCGGCGCCGGTCGGGGTGAGGACTTCGCCCGGGATGGTCAGGGTCGGGGCGGGGAGTTCACGGCGGGCGGGAGCGACCTGGCGCGGGCTGATGGTTCCCTCCAGTGCCTGGCGGGCATCGAGCAGCGCGAGGATTCGCAGGACCAGGTCGGCCGGCACGTCCGTCAACTTCATGTTGGCGTGCTGGGCGTCGTTGGTGAGCGTGACGCTTCCGGAGGCGTGGACGGCCGCGCCCTCGCGGGAGTACCGGCCTCCGGACCAGTAGGAGGTGTGGCGGTGCGGCGCCTCGTGCTCGTTGACGTGTGCGGCGTGCAGGCCGAGCAGCGCCTGTTCCATACGGCGGTTGAGTGCCCGGCGGGCCGCGCGCTCCCGGTCGGCCTGGCGCGCGTTGTCCAGCGCCTGCCCGATGACGGCAAGGTATCCGGGCATCCACCGGCGCACGATGTCGCGCGCCATGGCCGTGGGCTCGCGGTCCATCGACACCGTGATGGGCTCCGCGTGGCGCACGTTGGAGTCGGCCGGGTAGATCCCCCTTACGGTCAGTCGGCGGCCTGCGGCTCCCTTGCGGTAGCTGCCTTGGTGGCTGAGGTCGAAGCCCAGCCCGTGGGGGTGGTGCAGCGTCACAGAGCCGTAGCAAGCATGGCCGGCCTCGTGCGTCCAGCCACCGCCCTGGATACGGTCGGCGTTCAGCGCAGCGGCCAGTCCTGTTCCCAGTGCGTCGAATCGGCGGTGCAGTGCTCGTCGCTCTTCTTCGATCTTCTGCGTCATCGGCGTGCCGTGGTCGGACGTGGTCACCAGTTCCATATGTCTCCTGTTGCGATGGGGAATGAGGGGCGGGGCGTGCTGGTGTCAGAACAGGAAGCCGTCAGCCTCCGCGCCGCCCGCTGCCTCCACCGCTGCGGGGACAAGTTCGGCGGGCGCAGGCCTCGGAGCGGCGGCGCGGCGCTGGTCGTGGCCCCGGGCGGGGACGTCCACGCGGCTGGCCAGCACCTTGGGAGGGTGCTCCTCGAAGTCACACGTGACGACCTCGACCGCCGGGGAGACTCCGCGCCACTCATCGACGTAGTACGAGGTGTCAATCCCGATGTTGTCGCCGAGGACGATGCCCGTCTGGCGGTGGAAGCTCTCGTAACGGGAGCTCTCGCGCTGCCGGTAGTACGGCTTCCCGCTGTACTCGAAGGGTGACGACATCTGCGGGACGATGAACGCCCCGTGCCGCGCGATCTGGGAGGCCACCGCGATGGTGTGGTACTCGAAGTACGGCCCCCGGTATCCGGGGGCGTTGCCGGAACGCGCGATGTTCCCGAACGGCGGGTTGGCTATGGCCGTGTCGAACGTGCCCAGGTCCATGCCGGGCACGTCCAGGACGTCACCCTCGACCCAGGTGGCTTCGGGAAGGATCTTCCGGCCTACCGCGACATAGGCGGGGTTCCTCTCCACGCACACGATCTCTCGCGGCGGCTTGTTCTCCCACCGGCGCGTCCAGAGCTCCCGGCAGCCGTAGGCGAGCATCCCGATCCCGGCGCACAGGTCGATGATCCGGTCCCCCACCACGTGGAACCGCAGATCGAAGGCGAGACCCTCGGGGGTGAAGAACGCGCCGTCCAGCGCGTTGGTGACGTTGGACGACTCCTGCCAGTGGTTCAGGACCGTGTCCTTCTCGTCCTCGGTGAGGTCGCGCTTGAGCGCGACCAGCTGGCACGCCTCGCGGTGCTTCTTCGCGTCTTCCTTCGACAGCTTGGCCATGGGTGACATCCCTTCGGGAGTGGTGTGCGTGTGGCGTCGACACGGGGAGCCACCCCGTTCCGACAAGAAGAACTTTACCAGCCTCAGCCCCACACGCGAAGCGCGAAAGGGCCATTGAGCTGCGACGATGGACTAGAAGAGGGTGGCCGTGTCGTCGTCGACCGGGGGCGGGTCAGGCAGGAGCACGGCGAGGAGTTGAGCGGTCCGCCGCCGTGCCTCGTTCCTGCGGGCGGCCCGCTCCTCGGGGGTGGCCCAGCGCACCATTACGGCGTCGTTGTACGCGGATTCCTCACACGTGTACCCGACTCGCTCCAGGGCCTGCCTCATGTCGTACAGCGTCATGAACCAGTCATCATCCCGGGCCGTAAGCAGCACCTTGCCGGGTGCGTCTAGGTCTGCGCCGTCCTCCGCCGTGAAGTGGCCGGAGTCCGGCCGCTTGTCGAGGGGGCAGAACTTCCCGTCAAGCGTGGCCGGCAGGTAGCCCCAGGACTCCAGCCGACGGATCACGGTCTGGGGCTTCGCTGACCTCAAGCCGTACCCCCCTCGCTCAACGACTGGTCTGCCGCCTGCACGATCAGCACGGGGGCGTTGATGGCGAAGATCTCGCAAGGGGTTCCGTCGGTAGCCGGAACCAACCGGATGAAGCGGGTGACGTCAGAGAAAGGCGGCTCCTCGCAGCACCTCCCCCAGCAAGGGACTGTCATCGGGGCGGGTGCGGCAGTAACGATCTCCCCCCAGTGGAACAGGCGGCGCGGTTCGCCCAGGTCGTGGGCGAAGTCCCCGAGGAGCAGATCCCCGGCCTTCACCTGCCGGGCGCGGACGACGCGGACACGTTCGGGCGTGGTGCCCTCGGGAATCGGGTCGTAGTCCTCGCCCGTGGGGCGGTCGGCGATGACCAGGGGCGTGGTGTCACCGTCAAGAACGATGGTGCGGGCTGACACGGGATGACCTCCAGTGGATGAGCGGGGCGCCGGGGCATTGCGGCGCACCGGGGTGCCCCGGGGTGGCGTAGTCGGCGGCCGCGGTGGTCGCTGGGGGGCGGCCGTCGCAGCGGCCGGCGGGGGCGACGGCGAGCCGTCGCGTCAACCGCTTCGCCCCAGGGCGCGAACCCTGGGGCGGTGGGCGGTCGTCAGGCTGCGGCGTCCAGGCCCTCGATCTGCTGGGCGACCCGCTCCAGCGCGTCCGCCTCGCGCTCGTAGTCCCATGCGTCCGGCCGGTCCCGCAGATCCCCCAGATACGTGATCCGGTCCTCACGGTCCAGCTCCAGCAACCGCATGCGCCGCTCTTCCGGCGTGCTGTAGACCTCCCGACAGATCCGGCCCCCACCCAGGTCCATGACCGTGCTGGAGATGTACCAGCGGCCGCCCGACCGGCTGTAGAAGCTGACCCGCGCGGCCCGGTCGCTGCCGTACCGGTACGCGGGTTCCTGCTCCGCGAAGATGACCAGTCCCCCCCGGCCCGTACCGATGCGGACCATGTCGCCGTCGACGGCGGGGATGTGCAGCGGCTGGCCGTCCGGCGCGATCTTCGTCACGGACGACGTGCGGACACAGGTCAGAACGACCCGGCCCGTCTCCGGGTCGCTCAGGATCAGGCGCTCGTCGATGCCCATCCAGTACGGGATTTCGTGGTCAAGGTCGCGCGGGCACTTCGTCTCGTGCCGGGCGGTGTAGCGGCCGTGGGCGTCGGTGATGCTGCCGTGGTAGTCGACCGGGAACGTGTGCATGGGCTGGGCTCCTCGCGGGGTGGGCGTGTGAGTGCCCGGGGGCGACGGTGCCGACCGTCGCCCCCGGCGGTGATGGGTGGTGCTGCGGGGCCGTTACTCGGCGGTGCCGCGCGCGAGTTCCTCGAAGTCCTGGCGGCTCGCGCACTGGAGAACGGCGGCGATCACCGTGTGCATGGTGACGGTGCTGGGCAGCATGGCCGCGACCTGGCGCACGTCCTTGACCTCGCGCCACATCAGGTAGAGCGTCCTGCGCCGCCGGTCGGCCGTCCGGTTCTTGGCCTTGAGGATCGCCTGAAAGTCGACCTCCGTCTCCAGCGCGGAGGTACGGAGGTCCCGGAGGACGGGCCCGAACGGCTCCGGCTCCGGCTGGCTCTCCTGCTGACCCTCGATGAGCTCGCGGAGCGCCGTCCGCTCGGCCTCGGTCAGAGCGGTGGTGTGCTGGTCGGTGACGGTCATGGTGTGTGCCCTTTCGCCGGTGTGCGTGTGGTGTCGGTGCGGGGTGCCACCCCGTTCCGACAAGAAGAACTATACCGGCTTGACCCCCCTGGACCAAACGCGAAAGGGCCCGTGAGCTGGGCAAACGGCCCACCGGGCAGCAGTCGGCAGGCGGCCGGTCAACCCTCCTACCGCTCGCCGCTGCTGCGCCTTTCAGGCCCTGCATCCGTACGGCGGGACGGCCGGGTGACGGCCGGTCACCTAAGCCGCCCACCGTTTCCGCTCCCCCGCTCACCTCTTAAGAGGTGACTCCTCGCGCGGTGAACCCCGGGCCCCGCACGGACCCCGGCCACCGCACCGGCCCACGCCCGGCCCGCGCCGGTCCGCCGGCCCCGACTGTCAAGCCCGGCCACCGCGGCGGCCGGCCACCGGTCCCGGTCCCCGGCGGGCGGGCGTCCGGAGGAGCCCGCCGGGGCTTCGCGCAAGGGAGCGCAGCGACCGCAGCCCGGCCCGGGCGCCCCCGGCGCCCGGGCCGGGCCGCCATAAGGAGGGCCCCCCGGGCCCGACGGCGGCGGCGCACGGCCGGATCGCACCACCGGTGCGATGCACCACAACGACACAAGCGCACAGCGGATCCCCGGCGGTGCGGTCGGCGCTTCGCCGGGGCCTGCCCCACTGCGTACGCGCCGGGGGCGGCCCGGCGAGCCCGGTCGGCGCGCCGACCGCGCCACTCCGGGGCGGCCCGGGAGGGATTCCCCCCGGGCCGCCCGGCTGGCCGCTGTCAGGCTGCCACGGACACCGCTTCCGCTTCGCTGTCGACTGCCTCGGGGGCGCCGGTCTCCTCGTCCTGGTCCTCGTCGGGGTCGGTGAACGCGAGGATCGCGCGCGCGGCTTCGACGACGCGCTGTCCGACCTCGACCATGGTCTCCTGCACCTTCTCCGGGGTCTTGCCCGCCCATCCCGCGATGTACGAGAGAGACGAGACCGAGGAGTCAAGCCCTGCGACCGCACAGACGATGAAGGCGACGGACTCGGCTTCGGTCTCCATCCGGCCCCGGTGCTGGCGGTACTCGGACATGTCGGCCGTGTGGTCGAGCTGCACATGCCCAGCCTCGTGCGCCAGCACGGCGGCCGCGTGCGCCTCGGGGAAGCCCAGCCCGATGCGCACCGTCCGCGTGGCCGGGTCCGCGTACCCGTCGGCGGGCGCGGTGTCCCCGCGCTCGACCGTGTACCCAAGGGACTTCAGGCAGAGGGTGAGCCGGTCCATGAACTCGGCGGGCGCGGTGCCCTGCACCTTCCCGTTGATCTCCGGCAGCGTGACGTCACCGGCGGCGGGCTCGGCCTCGGGCTCCTGCGCCCCCTTGACCCGGTCGGTCTGGCTGATGTCGAACACCGAAATAGGCCTGAAGGTCGTGATGCGCTTCTCGTTGCCGTGCTCGTCCTTCTGGGGCTCGCCGTTCTCGTCCCGGGGAGTGAACGTGTTGGGGGCGAGGATGCGGATTCCGCGCTCACCCTTGCGGACCTGGCGGCCGCGCTCCTGCCACTGGCCGAACCCGCGCACGTCCGTCGCGTGGGGGCACTGAGCAAAGATCAGCGCGGAGTTTCGGAAGGAATACTTGCGCATGATGCGGGAGCGCTGGGCCATCTTCTTCAGCAGCGCGGCCCAGCCATCGGTAGACGCGAATTCAACGACGGCGGCGGTGAGCTGCTCCTGCAAGCCCTGCACCTCGGCCGTGCGCTTAGCGTCGATCTCGGCGCGCTGCTCGGGCGTGAGCTTCTTCTTACCCTTGGTGGGCTTCGCGGCGGAGCGGCGGCGGGTCGACGTGGCCATGGTGGGTGCCCTTTCGCTGGGGTGTGCGTGTGGTGTCGGTGCGGGGTGCCACCCCGTTCCGACAAGAGGAACTATACTGGCTTGACCCCCCTGGACCAAACGCGAAAGGGCCCGTGAGCTGGGCAAACGGCCCACCGGGCGGCAGTCGGCAGGCGGCCGGTCAACCCTCCTACCGCTCGCCGCTGCTGCGCCTTTCAGGCCCTGCATCCGTACGGCGGGACGGCCGGGTGACGGCCGGTCACCTGAGCCGCCCAGGGTGGCCGTGCTTGTGGCCTTGGGCGTGATCTCTCTCCGGGGCCCTCCACGCACCTGATGTTGGGGACCGGTGCCCGTGGCGGCCGGCACCGGGTCCGCGGCGGGTCGGGGCGGTCCTGGGCGGGCACGGCGGTGGGGTACGGGAACTCAGGTCCCGGGGGGCGGGGGTCCGGAGGAGCCCCCCGGGACGGCAGCGCGCGGCGAAGCCTCACCGGCCCGCACGGCCGCGCCTCGACTGCCCGCACCGCCGGCCCGCTCCACACCAGCCATCGGGCCACGCCAGCCCCGGCGGGCCGGCCGCACCGGCCCGCACGGGCGCGGCACACCGACCGGGCGCGCCCACTGCCGGATCGCACCGAAGGTGCGATGCACCACCGACGCCGAGGGGCAGGGGCGCATCCGCACCACCCCCTGCCCCTCGGTGCCTCACCGGCAGCGCCTTGCGCTATCGCTCGGTGAGACGGGATATGAGCCGGTCCCTGGCCGCCATGATTCCGCTCGCGGCCAGGGTGGAGGCCGCGTGCACGGCGACCATCGCGCGGAAACGGCGGTGACGTGCCCCGGGACGGATCAGGGCCTGCACGCTGGAGCGCAGAGCCGCGCGGGCGTCCATGGCGTACCACCACCAGTCCGCGCCCACGGTGTACGTGCCGTCCGAGTTCGCTGTCACGACCTGGTCCTCGTAACCCTCGGCCGCGAAGGCGGCGGGGGCGCGCTCCACGACCCGGCCGTCCGGAAGGAGGTCGACGGTCGTCGTCTCCGGGCAGCCCTCCGCCTCTTCCGCAACCTGCGCGGCGAGGAACGGCAGCACCCAGCGGGGGAAGTCCGCAAGGCCATGACCTTGGAGGTTGGACACGTTGGCGGGATAGGGACCGAGCAGATCGTCGATGTGGGCGTAAGCGGGGTGACGCAAGGGCTTCCTCCTGGGATCGGTGGCGAGTCCGGGCATAGGTCGGCCCCGGCCGGTTGGGCAACCGGCCAGGGCCCGGAACGAGGGGCAGCGCGCCGGATGAACGCGCGCTGCGGTTCAGTCGGTGGTCAGGATGGGGTCGAGCACCGCGTGGCAGAGCACAGGGGCGACGGCATCGAGAGCCTCCGCGACCGGGTCGGCGGCGAATCCCGCGTCACGTGCGGCAGCCAGCGCCGCGAGGGCCTGGGTGAGGGCCTCCAGCATCGGCGGGTTGTGATCGCGGGCGTAACAGGCCAGCAGGAGCAGTTCGGATTCCAGCGTGTGGAGAGTCCGGGCGGTCCGGTACTCGCTGGCCTCGATGTGCGCTGCGTTCAGCGCGGCCATGTCGATGTATGCCGGTGCGGCGCCGGCCGCGCACGCCGGTCGGAGGAACCTCGACGGGGCGGCCTTCAGCAGAGCGGTGGCGGCGAGTAGCGCGGGGACCATGCGTCCCGCCCCTTCCGCTCCGGCCGCCGCCAGGATGCGGGCGGCTTCGGCGTAGCCGAGCGCGAGGGCCTGCCAGTTGGCGGCGTCCCGGTCCTGCGGCTCGCCCTGCGCGCAGTCGGTGTACTGCTTCTGCCGGGCCAGGCAGATGGCGCTCTGGCTGCGAAGCCACGTCGGGTCCGGGGCTCCCTTGAGCCCGGCTTCGATCCGGTTCGCCTGGACGCGGTAGGCGTCCGCCGTGTGTGCCGCCTCGGCCATGGCGGTAGGCAGGTCCGCAGCCTTGGGGCCGGTGGGCGCGATCACAGAATCAGTCGGTGAGTCGGTGGTGAGCACGACATAGCCCTTTCGATGGTGTGCGAGTGACGTCGGCGCGGGGGCCACCCCGCGCCGACAAGAAGAACTTTTTCACTATGAACCCGACGCGTCACAGGAATGACCGCCGCCGACCCGCCCGCACCCGGCAACTGGGGTGCGGGCGGACAGTGGCGACTATCGCAGCGCGGCGACCAGCTCGGACCGGAGCTGCACACGCGCATCAGGCGTGATCGCATCGAGCGCCCCGGAGGCTCCAAGGGCGTAGGAGGCGGCCCGCGCGTGTATGTCGCCTCCACGGTCCGCGTCCCGAACGGCCCGGGCGTAGCCGTACCAGAAGGAGGCCAGTTCCGCGTCACTGAGGGCCTGGAGCGCTTCGAGCGGAGTCAGGTCCGCATCGCCCGCATCCGCGAGCACACGGTCGCGGAGTCCTGCCAGCACGGCGGACGAGGTAATGGTGGGAGTCGTCACTGTTCGATCCCTTCGAGGTGGGTGCGTGTGATGCCGAAACGAGGGCCACCCCGTTCCGACAGAAAGAACTGTACCAGCTCGGTCGCCCCCATCAAAGCCCGCCGCGCCGTTCGGGCATTTCGCCGCCAGCACTCGTGCCGGTACACTGGGGGCTTCGTAACACCTCCCTTGGTGGGTCTTCGGACTCCTTTGGTAGGTGTGCGTGTGAGGAACCGCGACCATGCCTAGCCCGCCCCTTCGGGGCCGCCTTCGGGCGGATGGTCGCGGTTCTGCGTTTGGCGTGGGTTACGCGGCGTCGTCCACCCAGACCTTCCCGTACGGTGTGGCTCGCCATGTGGCCATGCAGCCGTGGCGGACGGCGTCCAGCGCTTCGCTGAGGTCTGCGTAGGGCGTGAGGTCGAACCTCCCCGCCGCGGCGGCATTCCGGAGAGTGTCAAGCTGATCCAGGCCGACGGCGACCGCCTTGCCGTCCAGGTAGGCGGCGTGGCTGGCGCGCAACTCGTCGTGCCAGTCCTGCGGGTCCTGTCCGACCTCCGGCCTCCACTCGGCATCACAGAGGGCCAGATGTGCGAGCGCCATGGCCTCGTCCACCTCGGCCGGGCCCCCGGATGGTGCGGGATGACCGTTCCGCCTCACGTACACCAAGACTGCGCACATCAGGCGTGCCGAGTCGGCGGCGAAGTCGCCGTGCCCGTAGGACTCGTAGAGGACCTCACCCATAGCGGCACTGCCGCTGTCCTCGTCGGTGAAGCAGACGACGGCGCGGCCGCCGTCCCACTCCGACGTGCTCCGGTGCGTCCATCCGTCTGCGTCGGCGATGCGTATCTCTCGCTCGTCGTCCACGCTGACTACGACGACGTCGCCACCCTGTGACCAGTTGTTCCGGGTCGACACCGTCAGCCCCTGGCGAGCCAGCGTGTGCCCGAAATGGTCGCCTGCCGTTGCGTACTGGTCCCTCAATTCAGCCTCCCCAGTCGGTGTGCGTGTGACCGGGGGCGACGCGGCCAGCGTCGCCCCCGGGGATGGGAGGGGCCCGGGCGGGGCCCCTCCGGGTGATACCTGCTACTCCGCGTCGGCCTCGGCGTCCGGCTCGGCGTCGGCGTCCGCCTGGGTCTCCGGCTCGGTCTCCGGCTCGGCGTCGGCGTCCGCCTGGGTCTCCGCCTCGGTCTCCGGCTCGGTCTCCGCCTCGGCGTCGGTCTCCGCCTCGGTCGCCGCCTCGGCGTCGGTCTCCGCCTCGGTCGCCGCCTCGGCTGCGGCTGCCGCCTCGCGGGCCTCTCGCTCGGCCTTCCTGGCCTCTCGCGCTTCCGCTTCCCGCGCCTCGCGCTCCGCCTGCTCCTCAGCCTGCTGTCGAGCAAGGGCCAGAGTCTGCTCCTCGATCTCCGACGGGCTGTAGCCGTAGGTCTTCAGGAAGTTGATCCATTCGACCGTGGCGGGCCGGATCGGTCCGGCCTCGTGGTTCGGGCGATTGTGGCCGTAGTGGTAGTGCGGCTCTCCGCGCCACGCGTCATCCTTCATGTGCATGGCCTCGTGCATGGCTGCGACGTACGCGAAGAGCACCCACCAGTACCGCTTGGCGGCCGTCCGCGTGATCAGCGCGCTGATCACGTCTTCCCCGACCCTGGAGAGCCGATCGTCGGCGAGGAACTTCGACAGCAGCTGTCCCTGCGTCTCGCGCAGCTTCTCGGTGGCGTTCGCGAACTGGCCGACGTGCGAGCCACCCGCCAGCAGCGTCCTCATGACCAGCTCCTTGACCGCCGCCGGTGCCTCGCTCTTCTCCTTGCACATGTCAGCGATGTGGGCTTCACGCACCGTGCGGGCCACTCGCCATGCCTCGTTGTTCTTCCGGATCACGCGGCCGTGCTCGCGCTCAGCCTCCTTCTTCGCCTCCTCCGCCTTGGCCCGCGCCGCCGCCTTCTCGTCAACTTCGGCGGAGCCGGCATCGGCGGCCTCCGGCTCGTTCGCGAGCTTGTGGCCGTTCTTCTTCCAGCCGATGCACAGCCACACGACCTCGCCGTCCTCGGGGTTGACGGCGGCCGCGTGCCCCGGGCACGTCTCCTCGTGCACCTGCTCGGTCAGCGGCCGGTCGACCTCGGTGAGCAGCTCATCGAGAGGCCGGGTGATACCGAAAACCTGCCAGTTGTCAACGAAGGGGACCACGTCAATGCCACGGCCGGTGAGGCCTGCTCGCACCTGCTCGATCCGCTCCTCGCGCGCCTTCCGTGCGCGCAGCGTCTCCATGGCCTGCTTCCAGGCTCCCCGCTTGCCGTTGCCCTCGGCCTCGTCGCGGGCCTTGGCCTTCACCAGGATGTTCAGGGCACCATCGACGTCCTCGACCTCCTGAAGGTCACCAAGCTCGACCCAATCGAAGTCGACCTCGTCCTCCTTGAGGTCTCCGAGAGTCTCGGGCGTGAGCTGCGCGACCTTGTGGGCCGCGTCCAGCTCCTCGACCGTGCGCCCGATGGCGGCGGCCATCTGCCGCTTCCGGGCCTTGGGGACACGCCTAACGTTCACCATCAGGGCGAGCTGCTCGGCGGCCTCCAGGTCGTCCTGGGCGGTCGCCTGCTTACGGTGGATGTTCTCCACCATGGAGATCGTCAGGGCCTCGAAGTCCACGCCCTTGAGGTCATCGCGGACGATCGCCGGAACCTTGCGGTAGCTGCGTCCCTCGGCCAGGGCCTGGGTGGCGACGCGGTGGGCGGCGGTTGTGCGGCGCTGGCCGATCACAATGCCCAGCTTGCCCTCGTGCTTCCCCACCTGCGGGCGGAGGATGATCGCCTGCTGGACTCCGAGGGCTTCCACGCTGGCGATCAGGGCGGGGTCCGGCTGGGTGGTGTCCTCCTCGCCGGTCGTGTCGCCTTCGCCGGTCGTGCGCTTCTTTCGGTGGTTGAAGGGGTCGATGACGATCGGTGCGTCCTTCTTCTTCCCCTCGGGGTCGAAGTGGAGCGGGTCGATCAGTAT
Organism: Streptomyces sp. NBC_00239; assembly: GCF_036194065.1. Classification (NCBI taxonomy): domain Bacteria; kingdom Bacillati; phylum Actinomycetota; class Actinomycetes; order Kitasatosporales; family Streptomycetaceae; genus Streptomyces; species Streptomyces sp. NBC_00239. The sequence continues at coordinate 21,580 of NZ_CP108098.1, forward strand.
CAGGCGGCCGATGAACTGCTCGTCCTGCTGGCCGGTCTCGGGGGTCTGCTCGGTGGTCACGGTCATGGTCGTTTCCCTTCGTCGGTGTGCGTGTGGCGTCGGAGCGAGGGGCCACCCCGTTCCGACAAGAAGAACTTTACCAGCGTGGGCCCCTTCGACCAAATGCGAAAGGGCCCGTGAGCTGCGGATTCGCTGCTCAGATCCAGGGCACGCGCTGGTCTGGCTGCATGATGGTGATGACCTGCTCGCCATGGTCGCCCGGGCTCTTTTCGGCGGCTACGCGGACGGGGTGGGGGGTGATGAAGCCATGCCCCCCGGAGAGTCGGTAGTGCTCGAAGTCAAGGCGGGCCGGCGGTTGGCGGCGGTCTTCCCGGTGCTGCTGTATCGCGTCGTAGAGGGACAGCAGCAAGTACCACTCTCGCTGCCACTCCTGCTCAGTCCGCTCCCGTGGGGCGGCGTAGTTGTCGGGCCAGAAGATCGCGTCACACCACACGGTCAGGGAGTAGGCCACTGGCAGTGTGAAGCCGAAATCGTCTGTGATGCCGTCACTGGCGGGGATGAGCTGCCGGGTCTCGATGAGCTGCTGACGGGTGTAGGGGCGTGCGGCAGTCGTCACAGGGTCCTCCTGCTGCGGGCACGGGCACGGGTACGGGGGCGGCGCGGCGGCCGCCCCCGGCGACTGGGCGGCCCGGCGGCCGCCGCGAGAGATCAGATGAACTTGGCCTTCGTGGGCCGCTTGTAGTAGCCGAACGTCGGCTCGCCGTCCTTGGCGGTCACGGTGGCGTCGAACTGGACGCGGACACCTCGGAGCGCGAACAGGTTGCCCTCTTCGGTGGGCCGGGTCTGGAGCGCCCTGGGAATGGTCCCGAACACCTTCGCGCCGTTGTCGAGGCGGACCATCATGCGGTAGTCGGACCCGCTGTAGGAGAAGTGGTTGTCGTAGATCTTGGCCATGACAACCTCACCGCTGATCGTCAGCCGCCCCTCCGGCACCGGTCCGGCGTTCTCCTCCTCGCCCTTGCGACGCTCGTCCTCGGCGGCACGGCGGCGCGCGTTCTCAATGAACTTGCGCACCCCGGCGCTCTGCCGGTCCGTGAGCTCGTCCAGACGCTCGACGCGGCGGAGCATGTCGTCGATGAAGTCGTTGTTCACGTCCGTCGACTTCAGGAACTCGATGACATCGCCGTGGTCCTCGGCCCACTCGTCGAACGCCGCTCGGCGGCGCTTCCGCTCGGCCTCGGCCTTGCGGTTCCGCTCGCGTTCCTGCTTCTCGATCCGCTCGCGGTACTTGGCCAGGGCGTCGGCACTGATGGTGCTCTGATAGGTGGCGGGGGCCCACGACCCGCCGTGGTTCGCTCCTTCACACGAGCACGAACAGGCGGGCCCGACGGCACCCATGCACGCGGCGTCGCACGACGTGTCGACCGTGGTCGCATAGATGCGGGAGGTGCGGGTCTTGACCCCGCACTCGGGGCACGGGATGCCGAGCACGTCCCCGCTCGCTTCGGGGAAGGAGCCGCGTACGGGGCGGCGGCACAACTCGCACGCGCCGATGAAGAGCTCGGTGGGGCGCTTGGACAGGATGCGGTCGAGGACGGGCACGGGGCCTCCCGGGTGGTGGTGTGTGCGTGTGGTGTCGGTGCGGGGTGCCACCCCGTTCCGACAAGAAGAACTATACCGGCTTGACCCCCCTGGACCAAACGCGAAAGGGCCCGTGAGCTGGGCAAACGGCCCACCGGGCAGCAGTCGGCAGGCGGCCGGTCAACCCTCCTACCGCTCGCCGCTGCTGCGCCTTTCAGGCCCTGCATCCGTACGGCGGGACGGCCGGGTGACGGCCGGTCACCTAAGCCGCCCACCGTTTCCGCTCCCCCGCTCACCTCTTAAGAGGTGACTCCTCGCGCGGTGAACCCCGGGCCCCGCACGGACCCCGGCCACCGCACCGGCCCACGCCCGGCCCGCGCCGGTCCGCCGGCCCCGACTGTCAAGCCCGGCCACCGCGGCGGCCGGCCACCGGTCCCGGTCCCCGGCGGGCGGGCGTCCGGAGGAGCCCGCCGGGGCTTCGCGCAAGGGAGCGCAGCGACCGCAGCCCGGCCCGGGCGCCCCCGGCGCCCGGGCCGGGCCGCCATAAGGAGGGCCCCCCGGGCCCGACGGCGGCGGCGCACGGCCGGATCGCACCACCGGTGCGATGCACCCCCCGCTGCTACATCCGGTACGGGATGACTGGTGGCGGCGGCTCTTCGTCCAGAAAGGTCAGCTGCTCGCGCGCGATGTTGGGGAAGTCCGTCGGACCGAAACCCGGGTCCTTCGTGAGGGCCACCCGGAAGTAGCGATGGGTCTGCCCTGCGGATGGCCAGCCTGGTTCAACCGATGGGGTGGCGCTGCACTCTCGGGTGCCGTACATGGCTCGGTAGCTCTTGAGTCTCATCTGGCTTCTCCTCGCGGGTAGACCGGCCAGGGGGCCGTTTGAGCCCCCTGGCCGGTGGGCCTTCGGCTTACGACTGGGCGAGTGCCTGTCGGACCTGGAGCCGCAGCCCTTCCGGCTGGGTGCCGGTGGGGTACAGGGCGCACAGCCACCCGTAGCCCCGGTACTCGCGCATGGCGGCCAGACAGTGCTTGTGCGTCCCGGCCGTGACCGCCACGGGCATGGTGAGTCCGATCCCGGCTCGCCACCCCCAGGTCACCCAAGGGCGGGCTCGCCGGATCTCGTCCTGGCACTGTGCGCAGATGCGGCGGGGCGGCTCTGCCTGGCCCGTGGGGCAAGTTGCGCACTCGCGCGGCACACCGGCGCCCTCGACGGCCCTGGCGTCCTCTGTCGCGGGCGTGGGCAGCGCACCTTGCCCCGACTCAGGCGTCAGCTGGATGCCGGACGTCTCGGCCCAGCGGGCCAGCTCGCGGGCGAGCGTGTCGGCCTCGCACTCGTCGATGAACGGCTCCGTAGTGCACCCGTCGGCAGCGTCTCGGTAGGCGATGGCCCTGCGGACGATGTCGACCAGCGGCGCGGCGTCGACCACGGCGGCGTCGGTGACGTCCTGGAGGTAGTCGCCGGGCTCGGGGTCGGAGTACGGGAGGGAGTGCGGAAGCTCGCTCTCGATCTCCCCGGCGATGAGTTCGCCGGGAGTGCCTCGGTCGGCGTACGGCTTGCCGTAGTGGTCGTGGGTGGCGGGCAGGCAGGTGATCTCTCCGAAGAAGTGGGTGGTGACCGTCGTCTGGGTGATGCTGCGCTCCTTTGGTTCGGGGATTGGGGAACCGGGGGGCGGCTGGGCCGCCCCCCGGTTTGCGGTCACCTCTACAAGCCGATTCGCTCGGCGTTGAAGTGGAGGAGTCCGTGCCGGATGAGTGCCTCCGGGCAGAGGTCGTAGGCGACCGCTCCGAGGTGCAGCACGTTGCCGAAGAAGTGCGCGAGGTCGATCACATCGCTGGCCGCGTCGCCGGGGAACGGCTGGTCGGCCGTGAGGCGGGTCTCGTGAAGGGCGTCGAGACCTTCGGGCGAGAGGCCTCGCTCGCCCGCGAGGTGGTAGGCGTCGGCGACGGCGTCCCCGATGAAGATGAACGCGGAGTAGGCGCCGGAGCTCGACTCCTGCCGCCGGGCGGCTCGGGTCATTCCGAGCTCGCGCATCGCGAGGCGTCCGGCCTTCGCGGACGGCAGCGGGCGGCGGCGCGCGTCGGGGTGCCTGACCATGACCTTGATGGCGTTCTCCAGGCGCGTCCTGACGTCCTGATCGTACAAAGTGAGCCTCCCGGGTGGTGGTGTGTGCGTGGGGTGTCGGTGCGGGGTGCCACCCCGTTCCGACAAGAAGAACTATACCGGCTTGACCCCCCCGAGCCAAACGGGGAAGGGCCCGTGAGCTGGGCAAACGACCCACCGGGCGGCGGTCGGCGGACGGCCGGTCCACCCGACCACCGCTTGCCGCTGCTGCGCTTTTCAGGCCGGTCATTCGTACGGCGGTGCACCCGGGCGACGGCTGGTCACCCAAGCCGTGCCTTCCGGATCAGGCACCTGGGAACCGGTTCCGGACACCGGCCTGTCAGTGCCCTTTGGCAGCATGACCCCATGAGCAAGGTAGTGAACTACAGCATGGCGAACCGCGGCGCGGTCCTGCGCTTCGCGCCCGCCCTGGACCTGAGCGCCGACGAATCACGACGCCTGGACAACATGCGCGTCAGCGCGAAGGCACGTCAGCACAGCCTCGACTACCAGGGCGTGGACTGGGGGTTGTCGGTCCCGGACGCTCTGGAGGAGCTGGTCTCCGGCCGGGCCGGCTCCTCCGCCGATTACGCCGGTTGCGCCTACTACGCGGCCCTCCAGATCATCATCGACCACAACGCGAGTGACAGTTCGACCCTGGCGAGCTACAGCAGCCCCGTCACCTACTTCTCCGCCCTGGACGACGCCCTGAGCTCGGCAGGCGTCCCGGCCGATCTGCTGCCCTACCAGTACGTTTTCAGCGGCCCGCCCGCAGAGATCGGGTTCCGCATACCCCGTCCCCTGGAGGGCTCACCGGAGATCGGCTGCTGGCCCCTCGCGAAGGCCGGCCCCGCGGCGGAGGCCTACCGCGCGGTGCTGGACCGCGTCGACGCCGACCTCCGGTACGACCTCGGGGAGCTCATCGAGGCCCTCGACAGCTGGGCCTCGGAATGGAACAAGGGCGAGGGCGCCTGGTGGTGGGCCGAGGACGGCTCGATCTTCTTCTCGATCACCGGCTGACCCACTGCCCGGGAACCTGCCGCTGTCCGCCGCCGGCGTGAGCGTCCTCGAGGTCGCCGCCGCCCCCAGCCCAGACGTACGGGCTCCACATGGGCGGCGGCGATCACGAGGAAAGCGCCCTCACGACGGACGCCGTCGGCCGGGGCCGCGAAGCGGCCCGCGCGTTTCCGGCCACCGAAGTTGACGCCTGTAGAGGCCGGGATCGACTGGGCCGGCAAGGGGTAACCTGCTGCAAAAGGGTGAGCCTAGGGGGTCGACTGCACGTGTTCGGACGACACAAACGGCGCAGGGCCGAGGCGGCCCGACGGCACGCCGAGGCGGCAATGATCGACGATCTGCGCGCGGCAGCCCTCCGTGCGATTCACCTCTTGGAGCAGCCAGACGGCGGCCGCGGCAATGAGGATATGAACCCCCACACCAGGGATGTCTCGGCGTACAGCCTTGCCTCCATGCTCACCTTCGGCCGAACCCGCGATCAGGACAGCACCGCCCACCTCGTTCACATGGTGTTCGGAGGGAAGCCGGAGCGCATCGAGTCCCGCCGCAGATGGGTGGCATGGGAGCTGGACCGACTCGGCTACGCAGAGGCATCCCGCCTGCTGTCCGACATGACGCGGGACGAGTCGCTGCCGTACATGCAGCGCGGCCTCCCTCTGACCCGCATCGACCGTCCTGCCGACAGCAACCTGCTTCGCCAAACCCCTCGCTGAGACCGCAGCGCCGGGGTAGCCGCACCTAGCGCCAGACCAGAGTCAGCTTCGGGTGAGGCCCATAACGGCTGGGTATGCCACCTTCGCCCCCGCCCTCCCCCCTGTCCCGTCGGGTGGGCGGCGAGACAGGGAAGACCTGGCCTAGGCCGCTGTAGCCAAGCCGCGCCGCGCCAGGTAGTCACGCGTGACGGCCTTGCCCACGAACCGGGACATGGCGGTGCCGTGCGGCGGCCGGACCAGGGGGCTCTCCGCCTCCAGCGCGGCCGCGCGGGCGATGATCTCGCGCATCGACAGCTTGGCCTTGAAGTCGCGCTCTACGGAGGTCTCCATGGCGGCGTACTCAGCGGCCTTGTCGGGGCGGCGCCGTGCGGCGATCACAAGGTCGGACTCGCATCCGAGCACACAGAATGAACATGACAAGCGGCTCATGCCCCAGTCGTACGCTTCGTGGTACGGCAGGCCGGACCGGGCGATCTCGGCCCAAACGGCCCTGTCGCTCCAGTGATGGATCGGTCTCCATGTGGTGATGTGGCGCTTGCCGTTGCTCGCCGGGCGGTCGATCTCGACGGGGGCGAGCTTCTGCCGATGGGGGCTCTCGGCGGCTCGCTGGCCCAGGCAGTTCAGGATGCGTACGGGGCGGTGCAGATGCCTGCTCTCCTCCGTCAGCCTTGTCATGAGCCTGCGAATCGGGCCGCGCTTCAGGTCGGAGGTGCACCATCTGGCTGAGGCTGATGGCCAGGCCGGCGCGACGGGCTTCCCCTCGGCGAGGGCCTTCGCTTTGAGCTTGGCGTACCGGGCGGCGACACGGGCGAGGAGATCGCCCTGAGCCTGCACGATCTCGAAGCGGGGCACGTTCAGCATGAACGCCTGCTCACGGGCCAGGCTCGCGGTGTCCTCCCACTCGATGTCCGAGAGATCCGCATGGACAACGACGACCTTGTGAAGAGCGCCCGCGGCGGCGGCGAGAGAGACCACGTGCGACTTCATCGCCTGGCTGTCCTTGCCGCCGCTGGAGTTCAGCAGCACCCAGTCGGCATCGGTGATCAGGCGTACCGGATCGGTGGTCGACGGCGCGTAGGGGACGGAGGGGTGGATGCGGCGCTCGCGCTTGGGCGGCGGGCTGTCGTCGTCGCAGAACAGGCTGAGCTGGTGGGTGTCGGTGGGGATCGGGGTCAGGAGAGGCAAACGGGAGTCCCTTCGTGAGGTGGGTGTGCGTGTGGCGCCGTGCCGGGGGCCACCCCGGACACGGGCTGTTACAGCGGCGGATGGAGGGAGGTCTGGTGCCACGCGGGCAGAGACCGCAGCATCCGGTTGCGCCACGCGAGGGCGTAGCGGTGGCAGTTCGAACATGCCTTGTGGCTGCATCCGGGCATCGGGTCCTGGTGGCGCGCGCTGAAGCTCCACGCCAGGGAGTCCGAGGAGTACAGAAGGTGGTGCGCTGCGCGCAGTCCCTGGACCTTGAACCCGAAGCCGTGGAGGCGGATGCCGAGCCCGTGCAGCGTCTCGACGATGCGGACGGCTTCCCGGGTGCTCTGGCGCCGGCAGATGGAACCGAGCCCGACTCGGGGTTCCGCGGTGAGGTCGATGCCCATGGCGTCGTACATGTCGACGCAGCGCAGATAGTCGTCCAGCGTCCAGCCCTGGATCACCGGCATCCAGGGCAGTGTGTCGTCCCGCCACAGGAGGTTGATGTAGCTGGCTACGGTGCGGGCCTGGTGGTCGTAGAGGGTCAGGCCGGTCCTGGCCAGGATGTGCGGCTCACACATCCAGTCCTGGATGCTGGCGTATTCGAGCTGGGATATCTCGTCCTGGTAGCGGCGGACCGCGGCAGCGTATTCGGAGGTCGATACGGTCCAGGTCCCCCTCAGGTAGAGCTCTGAGTAGGCGCCGGAGTCCAGCAGCCAGGGTGTGACGGCGCGGGGGAGGGTGCGCCGGTGGACCAGGCGGCGGTGGGAGATGCACAGCGGGACGGGGCGGAAGCCGCCGAACTCGGCTCGGGCGAGCCATGACGGGTGGTGTGTGCCCAGGTAGCTGTCGCGCTCGACGTCGTCGTAGTCGTCGTGCCGTGGGCGGCCGGGATCGCCGGGGGTGGCGCGCGACCGTCGGCGGGCCCGCTGTACTTCTTGGTCGGCGGCAGAGCCGGGGAGGTCGAAAAGTCCGGGCGTGGTCTGCGCGGTCGACAGGCGAGGATCCTCCTTGCATACAGACCGGGCCCGTACGGCGTCCGCCGTACGGGCCCGGTTCGGGCGGGGAATGGGGTGGTCAGAGCACGGGGGCCAGGCGCGTGGCGAGCCAGCGTGCGGATGTCACGGGGAACGCGTTGCCGATCAGCCGGTTGACCTCGGTGGCGTTTCCGGCGAACTGGTGGTGGTCGGGGAAGCCTTGTCCTCGCGCCTTCTCGCGGTTCGTGAGCATGCGCACGCGCGTGTCGTCCACGGTGGCGCCCGGCTCGACGTACATGTGGTGGTTTCCAGCTGCGGTGAAGGCGGGGGCGGGCTCGTCCAGGCTCACCACCGTGGCGTTGCGCCGGTGGATGACGAGGAACGGCTTGTCGCCGAACCGTTCCAGGCCGACGGCGATCTTGCGCCGTGTCTCGTCCGCGTACGGCTTGAAGTTCTTGCCGGGCCTGCCCTGGTGGACATAGCGCATGGGGAGGGTTCGGTCGATGAGGTCCCCGACCGGCCTGGTCAGGGGGGTGACCTCCTGGTGCCCGCAGCGTCGACGGGGGCAGATGTACCGGTACTGCTGTCCGTAGGTTCCTATCTTGCGCATGCGCGGCTTCACCCACTGCTGCACCCCGCGGACCTCGCCGCACACTGGGCAGACGGCACGGGGGCGCGGCCTCAAGTCCGGAACGGGCTGCCCCTTGCGGGTGAACGCGAACGCGATGCGGTGGCGGTGCTGGGCCACGGGGTCGAATCCGTCTCCGTCCAGGTGCGCGGCGTCGAAGCTGGCCAGGGTGACGTTCATGCCCAGGGTGTCCCAGCAGCGCAGCCAATCGCGGAAGAGGCGCCACCGGGTGGCGAAGCCGGGGACGTTCTCACCGCACACCACGTCGTAGTTGTTGCACTCCATGGCGCGGATCAGGTCCCAGGCGCTCAGCCGGGTCTGGGCCCAGTCCTTGGGAGAGGTCTGCTCGTCCCCGTCGGCGACCTCCTCCTCCGTGGTTTGGAGGGCATCGTCAAGGGTGGCCAGGCGCGGGGCGCTGTTGCCTCCGGCCGGGGCAACTTCGGTGCAGATCGGGGAGCCCACGAGCGTTCGAGCCTTGGGCAGGGTTCGCATGTCGAGGTTGTGGACGTCGCAGTGGCGGCGGCGTACGCCGGGGAAGTTGAGCCGGACGGTGTCCATGGCGGGTCGGGCGTGGTTGGCGGCGAAGCGGGGAGTGAATCCGGCGGCTTCGAACCCGGCGAGATCCCCGCAGCCGCCGGCAAAGAGGTGAACGCTGGACAGGTCAGGGCTCATGGACGCTCCTTCGGTCGGGGTGCGTGTGCGGTGCGGGCCGGGGAGCCACCCCGTTCCGACATAGAGAATTCTACCACTCTCAGCCCCCTACGCGAAGGCGCCCTCCGCTCGATCCGGAGGGCGCGCGTCGCCTTCCCCGGACCGCGCGCTCGATCAGTCGGCCGTCAGGCTGGCGCGGGCGGTGGACGCGGCGGTCAAGGCCGCATCGAGATACAGCCCCTTCAGTAGGCGGGAGTTCAGACCCTGCTCCTGGCGCCATCGCCACGCCAGCGCGATGCGACCGGCCGACGAGATCCACACCCGGTTCGAGTTCGGGAGCTCGGAGACCCATCCCCTGGCCAGGAGGATGGAGGTCTGGGTCCTGGGGATGCGGCAGAGGCCTACTTCGATCGCCTGCACGAAGCCGTCGTCGTCGCGGACCGCGCGGGCGTCCTTCTCGTACTGGTCGATCAGCTTCAGGTCTTCGTGCTGACGGTCGGTGAGCCTCTTCGGATGGATGACGAGATCGAGCCGTCGGAACCGGGTGGCCGGCGTCGCGGGGTGGGCGCCGGATACCCGGCGGGTTGCGGAGATGGACAGGGCTCCGTACGAAAGGACGTGCACGGGCCGGTTCCCGGCAGCGGCACGGCTGAGCATCAGGTCGGCCTCACAGCCAGTCAGGTACCCGGTCTCGTACGTGCCGTCGCCGAGAACAATCTCCTTGAACGCGGCGCCCACATAGCCGCGGGGGGCGTAGGGGCGCGGGGTCAACACGTGGGTGCGGTAGAAGCGGGTCAGCGGGTGGGGCATGGAACGCCTTTCATGGGGCGGGAGCGGGCGGCGCCCGGCATCGCCGCGCCCGTCGACGGGCGCGGCGATGCCGGGCGGGGTCTCAGCGGCGGCCGGGCCGCCCCTTGTCGCGGTACATGCGGCGGTCGGCCCTGCTCATCGCCGCGGAGAGGGCCTCGGGGGTGTTGCCGGGCACGGTGGCCACGCCGATGGCAGCCGCGACCGACAGGCGGGCACCGCCATGGGAGACCGGGTTGTGGAGCTGGTCCCGGAGGTTCGAGATGGCCACGGCCAGATGGGGCTCGTCCCGGATGACGGCCACGAACTCGTCCCCTCCCAGCCGGCCCGCGTACCCACGGCCGTCCGTCCAGGACCGCAGGCGCGCGCCGGTGGCCGCGAGGACGGCGTCACCGGCGGCGTGACCGTACGCGTCGTTGACGGGCTTGAAGTCGTTGAGGTCGATGAGCAGCACGACGGCGGCGCCGGAGGTGCAGACCTCCTCGGCCAGGGCGTTCCATGCGGCCCGGGTCGGGAGCTGGGTGACCGGGCAGGTTCGTGCCTCGGTGAGCTGCTCGGCCAGGGTCTCGACCTGCGTGAGGAGCATTTCGGTGAGCTGGGTGAGCTGGGCCAGGACTCCGAGGCTGGGCGCTCCGCTTTCGATCTCGGTGCGCGCCGCGAGGAGAGCGGACGCCGGGTCGATGACGGCGCGTACGGCGGTGGAGGTAGTCATAGGAGGCTCCTTCGTCGGTGTACGTGTGAGCCGAAGCGGGGGGCCACCCCGTTCCGACAAGAAAAACTTTACCACTTTCAATCCTCATTGACGAGCGAGGGTCGTCAGGCTTCCATGCCCTCCAGAAAGAGCGACAACTGACTGGCGACCTCGGTCGAGGGCGCGGGCTCCGGTTCCGTCGGCGTCTGGCGGCGGGAGCCCTCCGGGGGCTCTTGCTGGTCGTCCTCGTCGTCGCCGGACTCACTGGCGAGCCACTCGCGGCCGTCAGGGCTGGCCTTCCACTCGGCGAGGCGCGCGCGGCCCTCGGCGGTGAGGCGCATGCCGCCGTGCCCGTCTTCGAGCAGGCCGCCCCAGTGGCAGGCCATGGCGTTGTTCGACACCGCATGGATGGGGTACCGACTCCGGTCATAGCGAAGACGCCCGGCCTCTGCGGCCAGCAACGACGGCAGGTGATACCAGGTCAACTTGTCGATGGGCATGATCGGGTACGTCATGGGCGGCGCCTTCCTGCTGGGTGAGGGAACGGGTCGGTCCGCAGGCCCCTGGTAGGGACCCGCGGGCCGTGGCTGTCAGTGGAGTGGCGGACTACCGCCGGAAGATGCGGAGAAGGTCAAGGACCTGACGGCCGGCTGCGGTCGGCTGGTACCCGGAGTGGCCGTCGCACTCGATGCAGTAGAACTCCTCTTCCTGAGGGTGTCCGTCCGGCCACTTGGGGGGGTTCTCCTGGTGCATCCGCCAGGCCAGGGTGGCGACGCGGGCCTTGTCGGCGGTCGGCCCGAGCTTGTCGCGCAGGGGATCGACGACGATGCGGTCCGTGTAGGGCGCCCGCGCGTCAACGATCTCGGGGTCCTCCTCCCCGTCGCACAGTCCGGCGGCCTTGCGGGCCTCGATGGCGGCCGCCAGGAGCACCCGGCCCTCGTCGGCGTGCTCGGCGTAGGCCGGGTTCGGCTTTAGCCACTCCCCCTTGCAACAGGAACAGGCCTCGTACAACGGCGGCAGCGGGAGCACTTCGGCTTCGGTCCGGAGCTGGTCAGTGGTGCTGGTCGTGGTGTCGGTCATCAGGTCCCTTCCGGAGGCGACGCAAGACCTGCCGGTCGCGCGTGCACGCTGTGCGGGCCCGGCTGTCCGGACCCCTGGAGCTCGCGGTGGATGCGCCCAAGGCCGGGGCGGCGCGGTCAGGCACCGCCCCGGCCGGGACTGGGTCAGACGTAGTGGAGCAACGCGCGCTGAGCTGCACACCGGTCGTCGAAGGCCCGGGCCGCTTCGGTGGCGGCGGGCGATTCGGCTTCGAAGGTGCAGGTGGTGCATTCGCCGCTGGCGAGTGTGAGGCCGTGGGCACACTGGACTTTGCCGGTTCCCTCGCACGGGGAGCATTCGGTCTCGTCGCAGCTGGCGGGCAGGACACGGGCACCGCGCCCCAGACAGGTCGGGCAGCGGTAGCCCTCGCTCGCGCGGTCCCCGATCAGGATCTTCTTCAGCCCCGCAGGTATCGCGGCGTACGCGGCGACCAGCTCGATCACGGTGGCCACTTCGGAGATGTCGTAGCGGTCCGCGCCCGCGAAGAGGACGTCTCGAACCGCTTCGCCTTCCCGGTCGGTGACGCTGGCGTAGTACGTACCGAGCTGGTCCCATCCGATCAGGACGGTGCGGCCCGAGGGCGCGTCCTCATGAGGTGTCAGGGTGTGGCAGGACACGGGTGGTTCCTCCCTTAACGGTGGTGTGCGTGTGTGATGCCGACCGGGAAGCCATCCCGTTTCGACAAGAAGAACTTTACCATTTCCAACCCCCGCCGTCGATGCGGGGCAAGCCATTGCCATGCCGGGGCCGGGCGACGTCTCTACCTCGCTGGCAGTGGTGTGCTGCTCAGGTGGACTGCGGTGGGGCCAGTTCCTCCCGGGCCCGATCCACGTTCTCGACCGCTGCGTCCTGAACGGCACCTTCGGCCGCCTCCAGCCAGTCAGCAGCGTGGTGGGCCTGATCGTCGGTCTGGGAGTACAGGCCGTCTCGGAGTGCGGCCACGATGCGCGCCACGGCGTCCAGAAGACCGGCATCGCGGTCACCGGGGTCATGCAGGGCCCGAAGCACCGCATGGGCGGCCGGGATGCCCTGCTGCTCGCGCACGGCGGTCTCCAGCCGCGCAAGGGCTGCCCGGACAGCGGCGGCCGCTCCCTCGATCTCCGCAACCGCCAGCGGGTCGGCGGGTTCTGGGGAGGCCGTCAGAACCGCGTCGAAGACGGCGGTCAGGGCGAGGCCTTCGATGGCGCGGGCGCGATCGGACATGCTGGGTGTGCTCCTCAACTTGGGATTCGGGGTGCGTGGGGTGCGCGGGGCGGCCGGCCTCCGATGCGGGCGCGCCCTGCGATGTGGCGAGCCTGGTTGGTGGCACGGCTTGTGAGGCGTGCCGGGCAGGGGCGTCCCCTGCCCGGCGCTGTCCGGCGGTCTCAGACCACGTCGCCGTTCTTGGTGCGGTTGTAGACATCGGCGGTGACGCGCTTCCACGCGGTGCGGCCGTCCTCGGCCTTGATGTGCAGCTCGTACCGGCCGGGGTGCAGCTTGGGCACCTTGCGCTCACCGACCTTGGTGCAGTCGCGGCGCGGCTGGGGGCTGGGGCTCTGGGGCTTCGCGCTCGGCCGGGTGTCGGGGCCGTTCCCGCCGGGCTTCTTGGCGGGCTTCGAGTCGGAGCCCCCGCCGAAGAGGCCTCCGACGAGACCGCTGTCGCCGCCGTCGCTCTTCCCGCCCTTCTTGCCGCCGCCCTTGCCGGTGACGAGGCTGGAGCGGGCGGCCCGTGTGGTCGTGGCGCGACAGTTGTAGACGCCTTCGGTCACCGTCTCGGTCCGCGGAGCCTTGCTGCGCTTGTCGATGACCTTGCCGTGCTCGACCGGCCCGGTCGGCCCGGTCGCGGTGCAGGAGACGATGAGTGCGGCGACGCCGACGGTCACGCCGGCAACGGTGAGACGGTGCAGGGAGATGGGGTTCATGAACTTCCTTCCGGATCGGTGTACGTGTGGGGCCGGATCGGGGGGCCACCCCGGTCCGGCGAACGGTCCTCACCGCACTGCTGACGGCGGCGGGCCGCTGGCCCGTCGCCGTCAGGGGACCGGCTCGCGCCCGCTCAGCGGTCGACCACGTCCAGCTGGATGTCCCGGTGGAGGACGGTGACCACCAGGCTGCGGCCGCGGTCGAGTTCTGCGGCCAGATCCATGGCCACTGATGCAGCCCGGTGCCTTCCGCCGGCACAGCCGACCGCAACGGTTACGGGATGCTCGCCCGAGGGACCGTTGAGGTACGCCTCGACCATGTCGGCGGCGGCCTCGGTCAGCTCGGGGATTCCGTCGGTACTCCGTACGGCGTCGCGTACGGCCTCGTCGTTGGCCGTGAGATGCCGGAGCGAGGGATCGACGTGGGGGTCGCGGAAGTGAGTGCGCAGATCCAGGACGATGTCCGCCGCTGGGGCGTCGCCGTGCAGGAAGCCGAACGAGATGATGCGGACGTCGTGCACATTTCCTCTTTCATGATGCGCCGCGATACGGCGCGTTGATGGGTTGGCCTCTTGGTCGGTCGGCATGGTCTCAGTCGCGGACGGCGAGAGACGCGGTAACGGTCCCCTCGGCGGCTGTGGCCACGTCCTGGAGCGTGTCGCGGGTCGAGTCGGCAGCGGCTCCGAGTTGCGCGGCGAGCGTGGCGCAGCCCAGCTCGCGGGCGCGCTCCTTCTGGGCCGTCAGGTAGTGCCAGACGTCGTGGAGATCGGCGTGCAGGTCGATCAGGCCGGGCTGGAACGCGTAGGCGTCGGTGAGGGTGGCGGCCCCCTCGGCGTGAACCTCGGCGCGCTCCGGGAACGAGTCGAAGCTGTTCTTCGCCAGGACCTCGCGGACGTCCTCAACGGACTCGTAGGCCCAGCTCTTGCCCATGAGGGCCATGAGGAACCTGGTCACGATATTCGGCCTGGAGGTCTTCTGCTGGATGGTCACAGCGGTCCTTTCGGTACGGGCGTACGTGTGGTGTCGCACCAGGAAGCCATCCCGATGCGACAAGAGGAACTCTACCACATTGAAAGTGTGGGCGGGGCGGTGAAGTCCGCCCCGCCCACGCGTCATTCAGCGGCCTCGTCGCCGCTGTCGTCACTGCCCTTGCGGTTGTCTCGGGCGAAACGGCGGGCACCGGCGTTGTCAGCTGCCTGGATGGCCGCGCGGCCGGTGCGCATGCCTTCGCGCCCGAGGTCGGCGACCTTGCCGACGGCGCCGGCGGTCGAGCTCACCGCTGCCCCAGCGGCACGGGCTGTCTGGCCGACGGCCTGGGCGACGGCGGTAACCGTGTTGAGCCCAGCGACCAGGGCGCCGCCGCCCCGTGCCGGTGCCGCCCTGCCCGGGCGCGCGGCTCGGGCGGCGGCGGCCCGTGCCGCGTGCTCGCTCGCGGCCGGTCCGGCACTGCTGACGGGCGCGGCCTTGGCGGCCCGGGCCCGCTTGCCTTCCAGGACCTGGCCCCCCGCGAGCCTGAAGGCGAACGGACGGCCGGGCTCGTACCGGGTCGCGATCGTCCTCACCACCGCGGGCGTCACCAGGGGAGTCAGCAGCGCCATGTTGAACATGCACTTCGGGTCGCTCCTGCTGGGGCGCTTGCCCTGTGCCGGATGGGGCTCGCCACAGGTGGCGTGAACCTCGTTACCGGAGACCAGCAGAGTCAGGGTGCGGGGCACGCTGCCTGCGCTGCGCCCGGGGCAGCGCAGGACCGCGCCGCTCAGGGTGAGGCGCCCTTTCACGGTCACGCTGTTGGAGCCGCCGGGGGCAGCGGTCTTCCCAGCTGCTCCGCGCCCGGCGGGCTTGGCGGCGGTCGTCTTCTTCACGGGCTTGGCCATGGGGGTCTCCTACTTCCTGACGGTGGCGGTGGCGCGAGCGGTGGTCCGGCCGAACAGGCTCCGGCTGGTGGCGGTGGCCGTGGCGGTGACGGTCGTTCCGCCTCGGCGGCCGCGCCAGGAGGCTGCGACGGCGACGACAGCGGACAGGGCGAGCAGGGAGAGGAAGAGGTTCCACAGCGCGGCGGCGAGGGCGGCGAGGGACTCGACGGCCAGGGACAGGCCCCAGAAGGCGAGAGTGGCGCTGCCTGCGGCCACGGGCATGAGCAGAGCCGTGGAGCGCACCCACACCGGCAGCGGCTGGGCGGCGGGCGTGGGGGCGGCGGGCGGCTGGTCGGCCGGCTGCATGAGGTAGCCGGTGATGACGTCGCCCTGGGGGGTGACGATGCGCGCGACCGGAGCGGCCGGGGAGGTCTGGACGGTGGGGGCGTAGACGAGGGGCTGGGGAAGGTGAACGGCGGCGGCGGTAGGTGTGCGGATGGGCTGTTCCATGATCGAAAAGGCTCCTGCCTGGGTGCCGGGTATCTGGTGGTTTGCGAGGTGCGACAGAGGCGCGACGGGCCGCGTCGTGCCTGGTCAGGGCCCTCGACGGCCCGGGATGGGGGCCCCAGGGGCGCGACGGCGACGCGCCCCCGGGGGTCCGCGTCGCGGGGCCGTCGCGCCGCTGACCTGCGGCGACGCGGCCCGTCGGGGCCGCGTCGCGGGGGTCATTCCGGGGCAATCCCGGCGGCCGCGCGGACTTCCGCGAGGAAGTAGCCGCGGCCTCGGCCGCCCTTGGTCCACTCCCCGGAGGTGAGGGTGCGGCCGGTGCCGTCCAGCTCCTTGGCGATGTCCTTGTTCAGCTTCGTGCCGCCCTTGCTGGCCCACCCCTTCTCGTCGTCCTCGTCGACGCCGAGAGCCGTGGCCGACCACGTGTCCGGGTCGGCCGCGGCGAGCGCGGTGAGGATCTCCACCGTCCGCAGCCGGTCAGGGTTGCCCTTCGCCTCGAAGATGTCCAGCAGGTCCGTCAGCAGGCTGCGATGCAGGGTCGCGGTCGCCGCTGTGGGCCGTCCGGGCTTGCCCCGCCCGTCGGGTCCTCCTGCCACCGAGCTCATCCCGGTGCGCTCCAGCAGGAAGGCCTCGACGGGGTCGAAGAACTGGCCCGGTGCCCGGCCTTCGGCCGTCCGCAGCTTGTGGCCGGCCCGGATGATGGGCTCCGCACCGTCGTAGGCGTCGTCCTCGATGAAGTAGCTGCGCAGCAGCTCCCCGATGAGGCCGTCGATGTCGGCGATAGCAGCGCCGGGAACGTCCCGGGACAGCTCATGGGCTCGCATTCCGGCGCCGGTGGCCCCCTCCTTCAGGATGGCGTTGGTCTGCGTCGGGCTGCCGGTCTTCGTGGCAGCGCGGACGGCCGAGTTGGACTTGTACTTGCGCGGGACAGTGTTCTTGTCCGGGTCCTGGGTGACCAGGATGATCGTCATGTTGAGGGCCGCGATGAAGCCAGAGAGCTTCTCCAGCAGCTGACTGATGTCGTCGCCGTACTCGGCGTCGGTGGTGTGCTCCTGGGCCTCATCGAGGATGGCGATCTCCCAGGGAAACAGCTCCAGATCGCGCTCGTTCATCTTGGCGCGGCCCTGCTCCTCCAGGTACGCCTCCCGCCGCAGTGCCTCGGCGAGCAGTCCCTGAAGCAGCGCCAGCACGCGGTCCGGCCGGCGGCCAAAGAACGTGGCGCAGACGGAGGCGTAGCCGATGTGCTCGCCCGGCTTGGCACCGGCAGCAAGCCGGATGTTGACCCGCGGGTCCAGACCCAGAGCGCAGATCAGGTTGCGCAGGATCATGCCCTTGCCGGTGCGGGACATGCCACCGAGCAGGACCATGACGTGCCTGAGCGGCAGGTAGAAGGTGCGGCCGCGACGGGTGAACCCGATCATGGCGCCCTGGTTGTAGACGTCCTGGCGCTCGGGCGCGGCCACCAGCGGGGACACGCGGGCCTTGGCCAGCGGGTCGGAGCTGGCGATCCACATGCTGACCCGGCTGGGGTGGCCGTCCTGCTCGATGTCCAGCCACGAGGGCTCGACGTTGAGCCCTTCGGCGATGGCGTTCTTGTTGGCGATCAGCCGCTGGGCGGTGATGCCCGACGGCAGCTTGAACGTGGCAAGCGAGGCGTTGATGGTCGTCTCGCGGATGGGGCCGACGAGCTGGATGGCGTGGCTCTCGTCGGTGAAGATCTTCCGCTCGTGCAGGACGGCGTTGATCGTGGCGTCGGTCAGCGGGGCGTCCTCGGCGGCCGCGGCCTGCTCGAAGACCTCGAACGGCTCCGTGCGGCGCCCGAGCTCGCGCACTCCGCATGCGTACAGGAAGGCCAGGGCCGGGATAAGGAACGGTGCGGCGATGCCCATCCCCCACACCTCGGCCAGCGCGATGACGGCGGTGGTGTAGGTCGTGAAGCCGGTGATCCCGAGGATGGTGGTGTTCTCCCGGCGGCGGGCCTTGGCCTCCTTGCGCCGGTCGGCGCGCAGCTGGGCGACGTGGTCCTCGCCGTAGTTGTGCCGCTTGGCCTCGTCGATCATGTGGCCGAAGTCGGTGGCCAGCAGGTAGCCGCACGCGGTGCGGAACTCGGTCCAGGCCCCCAGGACGGACAGGTGGCCCAGGCGCCAGGCGTACCGGGGCGAGCGGGCCACGTGGAAGCCGGCAGCGTGCACCACGACGTCGATGCGGTGACGCCAGACCTCGCGGTCCAGCAGGGCGGTGGGCAGGGTCCGGCGGGCCACGGGCAGTTCGACGATCCCGGCCTCGTCCTCGACCTCGTGGGCCAGGCGGACGGTGCCGGTGATGGTGTCGGCGTGGCCGGCACGGGTCGTCTGCACGCGGGCCCGGGCTTCGCGCTCGGCATCCGCCAGGGAGTCGGGGTTGGTGAAGAGCTGGCGGACGTCCAGCGGCTTGTCGTCGGGGTTCTGCGGGGCGTCGGGGAGGTGGTCGCTCATGGGTGGGGCTCCTTCGCGAGAGGGGTGCGTGTGGGCCGGTGGCGGCGCGGCCAAGCGCCGCCACCGAGATGCAAAAACGGACGTTTTTGTGCTGCTACTTCTTGTCCTTGGCGGACTTCTTCTTCCTGGGCTTGGCGAGCGTGGCCGCCGTCTTGGCCCCAGCCTTGAGCAGCCCGGGGGCGAACAGGACGACGAGGAACACGGCCAGGGCGAGCACGCCCGCGTCGCTCAGCGGGCTCGTCTTCAGGGCGACGATGAAGACGCCGGTTCCGGCCGGGAGCGCCAGCGGCAGGGTCAGGGGGAAGTGGCGGTCGGTGCTGCTCGTACTCACGGTGAGGGTCCTCCGGTTCTGGTGGTGTGGCGTGCACTTCTACGTGCGCGTCGGTGTGCTCTCTGCGTGCGTCAGTCGGCGTACCGGCCGACGCGGATCAGGGCCTCCTTGGCGCGCGCCTGGTCGCATCCGACCGCACGTGCGACGTAGCGGGCGGAGAGGGTGGGCTTGTCGGGGTCGAGTGCCTTCACCCTCTCGTCGAGCTGCTCGTCGGTGAGCTGCTCCCGGCGTGTCCGGCCCCGCTGGCCGGCACGTACGAGCGGCTTGCGGCGGGCACTGCCGCCGCGCTGCTGCGTGCGCTCGGCACGGCGGGAACGGCGCCCGTTCCGGCCGGTCTCGCGAGAGGGCTGATCTGCGGTTTCGCTACCGCCGGGGGTGCTCGTTGCAGGTGTGGCCGGCGCCTCCTGGTCGAAGACGTCGCCACCCTTGGCGGGTGCACTTCCCGGGCGGTCGCTGATGCGGGTGAAGGGGCCGAGCAGCGGGAAGGTGGCGTGCACGTAAGCGTGTCCGCCGGCCTCGGCCACGCGCGCCTCGGCCGCTGCACGCATCGTCATCCACTCGCTCGTGTCTCCGACGTCGGTGCCGTGCACGTCGCGCCACGCACGTGCCCACACCTCGCGGGTGACCACGGGCTGCCCCAGCGCGGCCGCGAGGTCGCGGGCGTGGGTCCAGACCTCCGGGTGGCGCTCGGCGTAGCCGTCGAGCACGGCCTGCTCGTACGCGGCCGCCTTCTCCTCGGCTGCCTTCTCGGCCGCACGCTGCGCCTTCAGCTCGGCCTCGCGCTGCTTGGCCTTGCGGCGCTCGGCCGCGCGCTGGGCGCGGCGTGCCCGCCACGACACCTTGCCGTCGCGCTTGGAGATCCGGCCGTGCTCGTGCAGGTCCCATACCGCCGGTCCGGCGACGCTACAGAACGCGGCTCCGAGAGCGGTGGCGAGCCCGTAGACCTCGACGCCGTGGATGTAGCTGATGGCTGCGGAGTTGATGGCCACGGCCAGGGCGCCGAGACGGTAATGCCAGCTGGGCCGGTCCTCGTCGATGGCAGCGGCCGCGCCCTTCAGCAGCGCGAAGGCGATGCCCTCCAGGACGAACGGCACTGCTCCCAGCCACGGGGCCCCGGGGTCCCAGAAGAACGAGATCTGCATGGGGAGCGAGACCACCACGCACGTCACGGCGATGGCCGCGGCGGCCTTGCGCCAGGCCAGGGCCGACGCTACCGCCTGGGCGGTCCGCTCGGCTTCGGCCTGCTCGGCCGCCAGCTTGGCTTCGCGCGCCTTGTGGGCCTCTTCCGCCTCCTCCTCCGCCTTGCGCTTGATCTCCTTGGCCTTCGCCTCGGCGGCGGCGATCTGTGGGGCGGCCTTGGCCCGGGCGATCTCGGCGGCGATCTCATCGGCGGTCATCTTGGCGGCCGTCTGGACGCGGATGGCTTCCGCCTTGGCGTCCTGCTCGGCCCACGACGTGCTGGGCGGATCGGTAAAGGTCGTGGTCATCGGGGCGGGTACCTCCTACGTGGTGCGCGGCGGGCCAGGGCAGTGGGTGGGGTGGGGGAGCTGGTAGCGCTGCGTACGGCCCGTCAGGGGGGCTTCAGCGGCGTCCTGGTGGCCGGTGGCGGCCAGGGGGACGGTGTCCAGCGGGAACGGGCTGCGGGGTCAGGTGGTGACGGCAGCGCGGGAACGGTGGGAGTAGTCGGCGGCGGCGCTGATGGCCCAGCGGGCCACCAGGATCACGCCGCCCGCGGCGGCCGCGAGGGTGAGCGCGACCGCGATGACGACGACGGCGAACGCGGCGGCGCCCACGACGACGACGAACAGCGGGATCACCAGCAGCAGTACGCCGGGGTGCAGTACGTCCAGGCGGGCGAGGAACATGCGCGTGAGACCGTCGATGACCTGGGCGTAGTGGGTGGCCTTCTTCACGCGGACCGCCCCCGCAGGACGAAGCGGGCGGCCGGGCGCGTGGAGATGGCCGGCGCGGCCGGGCGGCGCTCGCTCTTGGGACGGTGGTTGGGGATCCGGCGCGGGCGGCGCGGCTGCCGGCGGGGCAGCGGCGACTTGCGCACCAGGGCGTTGTAGTAGCCCATGCGCTCCGCGCGCTCCTGCTCGTGCGCGGTGATCAGCTCGTCGTAGTACGGCAGGCTGGCGCGGTCGATCTCGTCGCCCTCGGCCTCGATCATCGCGCGGATGTCGCGGAGCGCGTGGGCGCCGGCGTCGTAGTAGTCACCGAGCGCGGTCTCAGCGAACTCGTCCGCTGTAACAGGCTTCTGTCCTGCAACGATGTGCTTCACGGGTCGTCTTCCTCTTCTCTGTACCGGGGAGCTGAACGGCCCTGTCAGCGGCCCCTCGGCGTCTTCCACACGCCTTGGGGCCGCGCTGCGTATGGGCAGCGAAGACCGGGGGCACAGAAGCGGTAGCCCCGTTCTGTGCTGCAATTAATCTCCCACATCCTCGCCAGATCGTCAACTGTGCTGCGTTTAATCCGATTGCTGAAATCACAGTGCTACACTTAAAGCACGAACGCACGGAGAGGGAGGGAACAAGTGCGGTATAGATGTGGCACGCGTATGTGCGCAGAAGCAGAGGGAGACGCCTACGTGGCGACGAAGAGTGAAGAGATCGCCGACCAGCTGTCGGCGCGCATCGGAGCGGGCAGGGACTACCCGCCGGGTAGCACCTTGCCCGGCTTCGACGACTTGACGGAGGAGTTCGGGGTGTCGCGGCTGACCATCAGCCGGGCCGTCGAGCTGCTCGCGCTGAAGGGTCTGGTCCGGACGGTGAAGAAGGCTGGGATCATCGTGCTCCAGCCGGTCGCACGCCGCACCGTGCGGGAGGTCGTGCGGCGTTCCACCAGCGGCTATGTCTTTCCCGTGGCGGCCTCGGCCCCTGGGCCCTGGATCCTGCACGGACGCCCCCAGGTCGGCCGCCTGCCGATGCCTGAGCCCGTTGCCGAGCTGTTCGGCCTCGACCACGGCACGGAAGCGCTCCGGCTTCGCCGGGTGTCGTCCCCGCCCGGGGAGCCGCCGTTGCAGCTCGCCGACACCTGGCTGCACCCGGGGGAACTGGACGCACTGCCGGAGCTGGAGAAGTGGGAGCCGGGGCTGGGCGGCCACCTGGACGTCATCGAGCAGAAAGCCGGCCACGGCCCGCTGTCCTGGGAGAGGCGGGAGAGGACCGACCTGCCCACGTCGGAAGAGGCGCAACTGCTACAGGTCTCCCGGCAGTTGCCGGTCTGGCGGCAGTTCACCATCGGCACGTCCGGACGGACGAGTCGACCGGTGGAGATCACGGCCGTCGTGATCCCCGGTGCGCGCATCGAGTACGCCACGAAACTGCGGCGCGATGCCTCGGCCCGCTGGCCGGTGGAACCCATCGAGCCTGCCCCGGTGTCCTTCGACGTGGGCTGACCAGTCTTCAGAAGATGCCTCGACAGCGGAGAATGACGTCGTCGACCCTGCGACACACCCGTTACGGTGCGTGTGGTCGGATAGGCGACTGGGGAGGAGGATTCCTCCCGGAAAACACAACAGGCCCACGAGGGGCCTGTCGGTCCGTCCCGGGTGGCCGCCCGGAGAAGCGGACGCACACCTGACTCAACGACGGGGAGGTGCGCTCATGAGCAGCGTACGGGTTTCAGCGGCACCGCCGCACCACCAAGCGGCCTGCGCCACGGCAAGCGGCCGAAAGAGCACCGGTGCAGCCGGTAGCGGCCGGATTCCCGGCCACTCCCCCTGACATGACCGTGGCCGCCCCTTTTCGCGAAGGGACGGCCACCGACGGACTCTCGCCCGAGTCAACGCACCACCAGTGATGGAACCCAACCCAAATCGCTGAGGGCGCTCCAGCAGGCGTGTGCAACCACGCCGACCGCCGCCAAGGATATGACGTACCGGCCGGTATTTTGATCTCGGCCTGGCCACGATGCGTGACATTCGGCACCTGGGGCTCCCCTCGCTCGCCCGAAGGGGGAATGCCACCGTGCAGTACCCGCACCACCTCGCTCCTTCCACCGCCGCGCACGCCTCCGCCGGCTCCCTCACTGTTGAGGGGGTGGGCCGATGAGCGGCAACGGATTCATCCGCCGCGGCCCCATGGCCGCCGACGTCTTCGAGCAGCAGTTCACCCAGATCCACAACGCCGTCTTCCGTGACCCGCGGATGAGCTTCAAGGCCAAGGGGATCTTCGGCCTCATCTCCACTCACCGTGACGGCTATGGGCTCTCCATCGAGTCCATCTGCGCGTGCTCCACCGACGGGGTCGCCGCCGTGCGGACCGGCCTCAATGAGCTGGAGGCGCACGGCTACCTCGTCCGGGAGCAAGAGCGCCTCGACGGCCCGACCAAGGAACAGCCCAACGCGAAGCGGGGCTCCTGGGGGCGGACCGAGTACTACATCACCGACATGCCTGACGGCCTGGTCATCTCCATCCCCGCCCCGGCAAGCGGTGAACCGGAAAGTCCCAGGTCACGACCGTCATTCGGAAATCGCACTACGGAGAAGCCGAAGCAAAACCCCAGGTCAGCACCGTCATGCGATTTTCCGCAGACGGAGGAACCGCGTACGGAGGATCAGCCGCATAAGAAGATCACTCCTCAGAAGACCACCTCTCTCTCCAACGGTTCGCGCCTTCCTGCACGTGAGGGCCGGGGGCCCGAGAGAGAGATCGACGCTGCGCGGAACACCACCCCGAAGTCCGCTCCGACCCAGGAAGCCTCCGTACCTGAGCCCCGTCCGGCCCAGCAGTCGGACGTCGACCAGGTGCTCGGTGCGTACATCGAAGCCCTGAGCCCCGTGCGGCCCATGCAGTCGGTACTGAACCGGCTGGGGCTAGAAGCGGCAGACCTGCTGGCCCTGGACTGGCCGGTGGAGCACGTCTCCAAGCTCGCCGGACAGCTGCCCGGCCTGGGCTACGCCAGCCTTGCCAGGCACGCCGAGTTCCACCCGCCCGCGGTATCCAGGGCGGCCCGCAAGGCCAGTCCCACGGCGTGCGAACGGCACCCTGCCTTCGAGGCCGGAGACTGCCTGCGCTGCGCCGCCGATGAGCGTCAGCAGCGTCAGCAGTCCGCCCCGGCCGCTGTCGATGGCGCTGGCCTCCTGGCCCGTCTCCGCGCCGGTCAGTCCGCCAACTGACATTCCCGTATCCACGTCCGCACATGGCTGCGGCGGCCACTCCCGCTAAGAACCGGCCGCCGCAGCTGCGAACCCCTGAAGGAGATCCACATGTCCATCGTCTCACCCGCCCTGCCCGCCGACGACGCTTCCGCCCCCCGCCGGCCCCACAACGACGGATTCGAGCGCGTCCCGCCTCACAGCCAAGAGGCGGAAACGGCCGTGCTCGGCGGACAGATGCTGAGCACGGACGCGATCGAAGAGGTCATCGACTCCCCCATGCAGCGGCGGGACTACTACCGCCCGCACCACGAAACGATCCAGGACGCCATCTGGTACCTGCACTCCAAGAACGAGCCCGTCGACCCCATCACCGTCGGGGCGGAGCTCACCAAGCGCGGCGAGATCGTCAGGATCGGCGGCGCGTCCTACCTCCACACCCTGGTCCAGTCCGTGCCGACCGCGGCGAACGCCGCCTACTACGCCGAGATCGTCCACGAGCACGCGGTCCTGCGCCGCTTGATCCAGGCCGGAACGCGGATCACGCAGCTGGGCTACTCCGGCGAAGGGGAGCTCGACGACGTACAGAACGCGGTGGAAGCCGAAATCCAGGATGCCCTGGCGGGCCAGAAGGAGACCACCAGCTACGCCTTCGTCAAGGAAGACATCCAGGGCTTCTGGGATGATCTTGACGCCCGTCAGAAGGGCCTCACGAACCAGACAGGCGTTCCGACCGGCTTCGCTGACCTCGACGCGCTGACCAATGGCCTCCAGCCCGGCCAGCTCATCGTCATCGGCGCCCGCCCGGCCATGGGTAAGTCCACCCTGGCACTGGACATCGCTCGCAATGTCTCCATCAAACATGGCATGACCTCGGCCTTCTTCTCCCTGGAGATGGGCCGCAACGAGATCGCCATGCGCCTCTACAGCGCCGAATGCCGGGTGGGCCTGCACCACATCCGCGCCGGCACGGTCTCCGACGACGATCTCCTCCGCATGGCCAATCGGACCCCGGCCATCGAAGAGGCACCACTGATCGTGGACGACTCCCCCAACCTGTCCCTGATGGAGATCCGCAGCCGGGCCCGGCGCATCAAGGTGTCCAAGGGCGGCCTGAAGCTGCTGGTCATCGACTATCTCCAGCTGATGCAGTCGGGTGGCAGCCGTCGGCCGGAGAACCGGCAGCAGGAGGTCTCGGACATGTCCCGCAACCTCAAGCTGCTCGCCAAGGAATTGGAGATCCCGATCATCGCGCTGTCGCAGATGAACCGCGGACCTGAGCAGCGCACCGACAAGCGGCCGCAGATCAGCGAGCTGCGCGAGTCCGGCGCGATCGAGCAGGATGCCGACATGGTGATCTTGCTGCACCGGGAAGACGCCTACGACAAGGAGTCATCGCGCGCGGGCGAAGCCGACATGATCTTGGCCAAGCACCGCAACGGGCCGACGGCCACGATCACCGTGGCTTTCCAGGGCCACTACAGCAGGTTCGTCGACATGGCGAGCGACGTCGCCTAGTCATGTGCATGTCAATACACGGCGCCCC
The DNA here is from genome assembly GCF_036194065.1 of Streptomyces sp. NBC_00239. Classification (NCBI taxonomy): domain Bacteria; kingdom Bacillati; phylum Actinomycetota; class Actinomycetes; order Kitasatosporales; family Streptomycetaceae; genus Streptomyces; species Streptomyces sp. NBC_00239. The sequence continues at coordinate 46,742 of NZ_CP108098.1, forward strand.
GACTCAGACCAGTCGGGGCGCCGTCGGCTATCCGGCCGAAGTTGTTCTGTCCGCCTCCTTTCGACGCACTGCGCGCGGGCAGACGCAACTCAGCGGCCCGCGACCGGCCCCGGTGAGCCAGATCCTGCGGCGCCAGGACCGCGACCCACTGAGGGCATGCCGCGAGCCGGAATCGAACACCCACCCCGGCCTCCCCCTAGCCAGCTACACAGGGATCCACGACGCACCCGCGGTCGGCAGTGCGCCAGCCACGTAAACCGCCCACAGTGGCCCTGCTCATTCGCCCGCCTGGTGGTGGGTGGTGCATCGCGCCGGGGGCGCGATCCGGGGGCGGCCCCGGACGCCGCCGGGGCCGGCCCCGGACGCCGCCAGCGCTGCGGCGCTGGACCCGCGTCGCCCGCGTTCGGCTTCGCCTCCGACGGGCCCGGGCGGGCCGCCGGTTGGCCGGCCGCCGTGGCGGGCGCGCGGGCCGGCACGGGGCTGAGACCGTAAATAGGTAGCGTGGCTGATACCGGGAAGTGGCTGATGCCCACATTGCTCCCGTCAACCGCGTGCGGGCATCGCCGTGGCTGACTTTCTGTGGCACAGGCCCACACAGGGCAGTCAGTGGTGCGAGTTGTCGTCGACAGAACCTCGGTGGGTGGGGAGAGAGAGAAGCGCCGCCGGCGACAGGCCCCGCGTCAGCTGCCGGTCCGTGGTGAGTGAACCCCGCTGCGGCTGGTGCGTCTACTACGTATTTAGAGGGGCGCAGCGTTTGCCCTGGTCAGCGGCTTGCGTAGAGGCGCTCAGCGACATTCCAATGTTGCTGAGCCGCATTGACCTTTCCTATAGGCAAGTCGACCGTCGTGGGCGACTGCTGAACTTTCCGGCGTGCCGACCCCCGGGGTGCTTGCCTATAGGCAAGCCGACGGTAGGGTTGCCGACATTGAGCTTGCCTATAGGAAAGTGGCGAGGTGAGGAGGGGTATGTCACCGCACAGCCGGTCCCGGCAAGCCGTGGACATGGCGACGGGCCACGTCGTTCAGCTGGAGATCTTCGGCGAGGACGACGCGCAGAAGAAGAAGCAATCCGTCCGCTACGACTGGAACCCCAACCCGGGTCGTCACGCAAACCTGGCTAAGGCCCTGATGCAGAAGGTTTGGGACAAGGACTCTGGTTACGACCAGAACGACCGTGACATCCTGGGCTTCTACATCGCGCACTCCCCCGAAGGGACCGAGCCGCTGCGGATGACCTTCAAGGAGATCTCCGGCAAGCTCGGCGTGAGCCAGCCGAAGGTCAGCAAGAGCGTGGGCAAGCTCAACACCGGAGGACTTCTTCTGATGGCTGAGCAGATCGCCAGGATCAAGTTCTACCGCATCAACCCGCGGGCGGCGTTTGACGGCCCTGCGGTCGCGCAAGTGGAAGCAGTGAAGGATGCTCGCTTCCCGGTTGTGCCTGCTCCGGAGAAGGCGAAGGCGCCGACTCGGGCCAGGAAGCAGGCAGCGACGGCACATAAGGAGGCCAAAGCTTCATGACCGTGCCTGTTGAGCAGACGAATGATGCACTGGCGTACACGCCAGACCTCGGTAGGGAGGTCCTCCTCGGGACTGCCGGGTACGCAGGCTCCCACTACCGGATCCTTCAGTACGTCCTGACCTCTGTTCCTCTGGGGAACACGCTGCGCGAGACAGCCCGCGACATCGCGGCCGCCCTCGGCGTCACTGAGGGGACCGTGTCCAAGGGCGTTAAGAAGCTCTCCGCAGAGGGCTGGCTGGCGACGGCCTACTCGATCGGGGTGGTCAACTTCTACATGGCGGGCCCGAAGGTCTTCGAGCTCGCCGAGAAGAAGGCCCAGGAAGAGGACCAGCCGCTCGCGACCGTCAGCCACCTTCCTGTCCGTCACGCAGACGTCGACGAGGGGTAGCCCGAAGCGTGTGACCTTGGTGGCCTGCCCCGACCGTTGTCGGGGCAGGCCACTCGTCTTTTCCCAGGGCTGGTGGTGGTCGTGAGCAGCGTCACGGGTGACGGCTACGGCGTACGCCGCGCCGGGTCGTCGGGCTTGCCCGGGGCTGTGGCCGGCGGGCCGAAGGGGGAGAGGGTGTGGGCGACGGCGTCGGGCGAGAGGGTGGGGGCGATCTCTTCGAGGTCGGGGTGGGTGGCGGCGACGGCGCGGACGATGTCCTTGAGGGTGTTGACGCGGTCGATCGCGCGGCCGTTGCGGGAGAGCAGGAGTGGGCCGGTGCTGGCGTTGGAGTGGGGCTCTTTCCAGGTGCGGACGGGGAGGTATTCGTCGAGGGCCCAGACGACGGGGCGGGGGAGCTCGGTCCAGACGGTGGCGGAGTCGGTGTTGTTCTTCTGGGGGATGGCGCCCATGACGCGGTCGTGTTCGCGGCGGATGCCGGAGACGTGGAAGCGGACGACCTGGCCGGGGCGGAGGTTGGACAGCAGGAGGTAGACGGCGAGGCGGGCGCGTTCGGGCATGAGGCCTCGGTAGCGGTCGGCGGCCGACATGAGGGCGACGCCCTGGGCGGGTTCGAGGTGCCGGGCGGGCTTTTGCGGAGCGGGGCCGGCCAGGACGCGGCGGGGTGGGAGGTTGTATCCGCCGCGGCCGAGGTCTTCGTCGCAGTGGCGGTAGTAGGAGCGGATGACGGAGACGGCGCGGGTGCGGGCGGCCTGGCCGAGGGGGCGGGTGCCGTCCTTGGTGCGCAGGGTCTGGGACCAGTGGGTGATCTGGCGGGGGTGGTAGTTCCAGACCTGGCGGCCGATGTGGGCGAGCCAGGAGGCGACGATGTCCCGGTAGCGGTAGTCGGCGTCGTCCGACCAAGCGTGGCCGGTGACCTCCTGGCCGTCGGCGCGGGTCCAGGCGCCGGCCAGCCAGTTGTCGAGGATCCGGTACGGGTCGGGGCCGTCGTGGGAGGTCGCCATGGGCACGCAGTGTAGGCGGTCGTTGACCCCACTTGTACTTATCGGAACAGACCAGCTACCTCAGCCCCCACTGGCCGCGCGCCGCGCCGTCCCGCCCCGCGCCCCGCACATTCCCACGGACATCAGCCACAGGAAGTGATGGGTACAGGTCCTCGGTCTGTTCCGATAAGTACAGGGTGGGAAGGACGCGCGCCCGAGGCGCGCGAAGAACGGGCGGGCGAACCGGGCGGGGCCCCGCTTCCGCCGCCCCGCCCGCTCGCGCATCGTCGTGGCCGGGCAGGCCCCGCCCGGCCCGCCCGCACTGCATGCCCCCCACACACCCCGACCCGCCGCCGGCACCTCACCCCCGGTGGACCAGTAAGAAGGACGCGCTCCGCGCGGCGACCAGAAGAACAAGAGCCGCATCCATGCTTGCCATCTTGGACACCTCAAGGTGGCGTCAGGTGGGTACAGTCGAAGGCGCCCCGAGCCATCTGCATTGGTTCGGGGCGCCTGTTCTCGTGACTGTCTACTTGACGGCGAAGCCGAGGCTTCGCGCCTCGCGCAGCCATCGCTCATGCTTGATGCGGGCCTCCAGCAGCTTCTGGCCGTCGGTGCTGAGCGCGAGCATGAATCCCGCGTGCGGGTCGTACACGTGACGGCGCACGAGCGGGTAAGTGATCCGGGTCAGCAGACCGGACCGGACCAAGGGGCTGGCGGCGTCGGCAGGGATGCCGTCGGCAGCTCCGTCCCGTTCGCAGTCCACCGGGTGTGGCGCAACCTTCTCCAGCACCGCCCACTCGGCCTCGGTGGGCTCCCGTTTCCGGGTGACCAGCAAAGCACCCTCGTGGAGGCCAGGGCCGGGATGGCGAGCGACGTCGTACTCGTCCTCCAGGTCCTTGGTCATCGCCGTGTACGCCTCCTCGGCGACCGACGAGTCCTCATCAGCAGCCGCCCTCCACCACACCTCGACCAGGAACGGGTGCGACTGAGTGGCGCGGAATCCCGTCGTACGCGGAGACGCCTTCCACGCCCGGCCGAACCCGACCTTCTCTGATCGGTCGCGGACCTTGCGCAGCCTCCGGGAGATGGCCGCCGCCCCGACGGTTGCCTGCACGACCTCGTAGGCGTTGTACTCCCTCGTCACAGCTGCCTCCCGTCGCAGTCGACGTACTCGCCGTGAGTGTCGCGGTGGGGCTGGATGCACCCGGCATGCGCTGCATCGTGGTCGTACGCGTTTGCATGCCGGGCGAGGAAGGCCCCGGCGTAGGCGGCGGCCTCGGTCCGGCTGCCGTATGGCTCCTCGCCCTGGCCGCTGGTGCCGTCGGCACCGGTGGCCTCCCAGACGAACCCGTGCTCGTCGGGGAGTTGGATGATCGTGGCGACTCCTCCGGCGAGCCGCAGTTCGAACGGCTCGGCGCCGTCGGCGAGGTCGGTGGGCTTGCGGACGGCGCCGGGCCAGCGCAGCCGGGCGGCCTGCCTGGTGATTCCGCCCCAGGCGGCCCCGAGGTGGGCGTAGGTCGCGCCGGTCGCGCCGGCGGTGCGGGCGTAGCGGTCGGCGAGCCGTTTGACGATGCCGTCGATCTCGTGCAGCGCACACAGGTATGCCAGCCCCCAGTCAGGCGAGGCCACGACACCGGCCGGCACGTCCTGGCCGCCCGCGCGGTAGGCCAACTCCCGGGTCGAGATCGCGCGGGCGAGATCGTGCGCGGCATCCGCCACGTCGTCTTCGAGCTGGAGGAGTTCGTCGTCGGTGGGCTCCCGGTAGGCCGGGTCCCGCAGGGTCATCATCGCGATCCAGAAGTTGGGGTCATCCAAGGTGGGTTCCATGCCGACAAGTTTACTTGTCACTAGCTGAAGCGACAAGAGAACTTGTCGGCCCGCATGTCCCCCACACCCCTTGACCCGCCGCTGGCACCTCACCCCGGTGGACGACTGAAAAGGACGCGCTCCGCGCGGCGGTCAGAACACAAGAGCGTCACGTACGCGCAGGTCGGCTCTTGACAACCGGACCAGAAACGGCCCTGGAAGCCCGTGCCGCACCCTCAGACCGCCCCGCACGCCCTTAAGGCCGGATTCCGCGCCACGGCGCCGGAAAGGCCCTCACGCGACCCTCTGCGGCCTCTGTGTGCCCATAGGTCACTCGACGGCCGTATTCGGCTGTCCCAGCGCCCGGTACAGCTCCTGCGGGTAGACCGGCTCCTGGACGGCCACCTCCAGCCGGGCAAGGGTGGCCAGGTCCGGGTAGAGCTCCGCCGCGATCTGCTCCGCTTGCCGCCCGGGCTACGCGCCCCGGCCAAGGGCGTCAAGAGTCTCGGCAACGCTCAGAGCCATGAGCACCTGCGCCCGGCTGGCTTCTTCGTCCAGCGCCCCCGCTCGCGCCGCTTCAGCCGCGCGAGCGGCCTGGTCAAGGGCTGCCCGCACGCCATCCTCCTGGGGCCGCGTCCGGGATACGACAGCCGCACCCCACAGCCGGTCATGAGCAGCGCGCAGCGCGGCCGCGACGTCGCCGCCGTGGTCTTCGGGCCCCTCAGCCGTCAGGGGCCGGATCCATTCCTCGACGTGAGAGCGCACCACCGCGTCGAAGCTCCGGTAGTCCAGCACCGTGCCGCAGCGGCCGTCCGGTTCCCGCGTGACAGTGCGTCGCCCGGCCCAGCCGTCCGCCAGCCAACGATGACGCGCACACGTCCCCAGCTGGTACTCCAGTGGCCGGCCCCGACGCCCGCTCCGGCGCTCGACGACAAAGGTGGCAGGCTCGCGGCACGTAGTGATCTGGCGCAGCACAGGCATCAGGAAGATCCTTCCGAGAGAGCGCGGTGCCCCGATGATGGCGGCGGTACGGCTCCCGTACCGCCCAGCATTGGGCAGTGCGTGTGTGACCCACGTCTCTTCGTCGGGCGTGCCGGATGATCCGCTGGAGCAGCGGCCTCTTACTTCGACCGAAATAGGGTCGCACTCGCCCCGGCCCCGCGCCACGAGCAGGACCTGACCGCCGCCGGCCTCGGCCAGGCCGCCTACACAAGCTCAGCCGATGACCTCCGTGCAGCGGCTCGGTCAGGGGTACCTGCGGTCGCCCGCGATCATCTCCGTGAGTACCAGGTCGCGGGAGGCGTCGTCCCCGTCGGTGGGCCACCCGTACCGCCCGTGCGTCAGGTGCCGGGCGAGGGCGTCGACGAGGTGTTCGCGTACGCGCGGATCCGACCACCCCCACTCCATCGCGTCGGCCAGAAGGTCCACCGGCGGGTACGCGAGCAGGTACCGCAGCGGCCGGTCGCCCCACTCGTGGTCGCTGTAGTGGGCGAGCGCGGCGCGCATCGCGGCCACGGTCGCCGGACGCTCGGGCCGGTCCTCCTCCCAGTCCCGCTGTGGTCGGTCCGTGGCGTCCAGGCCGTCGGTGACTGCGCGTACCCCGCGCGGGCCAGTGACGATGCCGTCACTGCCGTCGCGACCGCGGGCGTACCACTCGTCCAACCCGGCCGCGTTCCGCAACGCGTCCACGGGTTCACCCCGGCTGTGCCCCCGCCGCCCGCTTGCCGCCCATGCCGCCTCGTCCGGCGCCCACTTCTCGTGCGCCGACTGGCGCGTCATCCCGGCGGCCTCGCCGATCTGTTCCCAGGTCGCTCCGCACTCGCGGCTGGCGATCACCGCGCGCACGAGCAGGGGGGCCAGGAACTTGTCGCGAATCGTCAGGACATCGCGCATGTAGCACACCGGATCATGGCGGCGCTCCTCATACACCGCGGGCACCAAGCCCCGTGCGAGTTCGGCGACGATGCGGGCGGACTCGGCGACGGCCACCACCGCCTCGTCACGGGGTGACAGCCGGGGCTTCCCGGGCTTCTTATTTGCCATGTCCCCACGCTACGCCTGTCTGTCAGGCCCAGCCTGACAAGCAGCGAACCGGCGGTGCTGGCTGGCCGGGACGGCACGCCGTACTGAGCGTCACCCGCGTCCGCTGAGGCGTGTCACGTGCGGCGCCGTCGTCGCAGCAGCCTTTGCCAGGGCTTGAGGGGCGTCGGCGCGAGGGGCGGGTTCTTTTCAGCGTGGTGGCCAGGGAGGCCCTGGAAGCTGACGTGGTGCCCTGACCTGGTGATGATGTCGAGCACCTGGAACATTCGTTCGCGGCCAGCCTCGGGGTCCATCTCTCCTTCTCCCGAGAGAACCCACACATCGTCGCGCTCGCGGTGAGGAACGATGCCACCTGTGGCAAAGAGGGCGAGCAGCCCCGTGGCCAGCATCCCGTCGGTCAGGCCCGTGCGCTGGCTCAGCCACTCGTGCGAGGGCGCAATGATCTCCCGCTCGTGGAGGTCGTCGCGCAGTGGCATCTCCCCCACCCAGTCGAACACGGCGTTCATGACGGTCCCACTGTTGGCGTAGGCCACCATGAACTGATCGAACTGCTCCTGCCGCTCTGGTGGGACGCCCTCGTACATAGACACACGGCGAGCGTATGGCCCCTCTCATCAGCCTTGGTGTGCTTCGCGCCAATCCGGCCATCGCGGTCCTCAGTGATCCTGAGGCGTCGGCGAAAGCTCTGGCGTGCTGGCCTACCCGGCGTCGGTGGCCACTTCGGCCGTGAGCTGGTGCACGGTGCGGGACTCCTTAGTCGGGCGCATCGGGGCGCCGTCGGGACCACGCACGTGCTCGATCACGGTGATCTCCTCGTGGTAGTGGAGCTCCTTGTCGGGGTCGTCCCGGTGCAGGTGCGGGTTCATGCAGTGCGAGCGGTCGTATTCCGCGATCACCTGGCGGTAGTCCAGCGTGCGCCCGCTCGGCGCGGGGGCGGCCGGGGCCGACCCGCTGGGCTGGGGGCGGCGGCCCCGGAGCGTGACGAGGTGGACGGCAGAGTCGTCCTCGACGCCCTTGCGCCGGTCGCGGCGCAGGTCGGTCGGCTTGCGCGGCTGGACGCGCTGCTGGGTGATCGGCCTCTTGGTGACCTGCTCCTGGGTGATGAAGTCCCAGCACGCGTAGACGACGTGGCTGATCTCGTCGGTGGTGCCGATGCGCATCGGGCCCGGGGTCTCGGTGGCGCCGATCGTGGTCTCGTTGTCCGCCATCAGCGGTGGCACGCCGGGGACGGCGTGGGTGGGGCGGGTCCAGAAGGTCAGCCACCATGCCGGCCGTTCCCGGCCGTCGAAGGCCTCGATGTGTCGCACGCTGCCGTCGGGTCCGAACCAGCGCCAGAACGGCTGACGCGGCCCCGTGACCGGCGTCGGCCGCAGGTGCCCGGGGGCGTGCGCGAAGTCGGCGGCCCACGGCCCCCAGGACACCGCGACGACGTCCGCCGGCCGCTCCTCGTCCTCCGGGACGGTCCGCACGAGGGGCTTGCCGAAGGCGATGAACCCGCGGCGGGCGGGCACCCGGTGCGGGGCCAGCGGCCCCTTGCGGCCGCGCTCCGCCTTGCGGATGGCGGCCTCGGTCATCTCCTCGTCCACGTGGTACAGCCGGGCCTTGGCGAGCCGGTCGTTCTCCTGGGCGAGCATCACCCGGGCGGCGTCGTCGGCAGAGTTCAGGAACGGCACGAGGGTGCCGGTGTTCTCGAACAGCGCGAGGGCGAGGCGGTTGACGGCGGGCTTGCCCTGCTGCGCGCTGATCAGCCGGGCGCGCAGGTCGGGCAGGCGCCGCGGGTCGATCGGCGCGGTGGCGGCCGCGGCGGGAAAGCGGCTGGGCCCTGCTTCGAGCAGCGCGTGCACACCGGCGCCGATCGCGATCAGCTTGTGTGCGTCCTCGGCGGAGGCGGCGCACGCGCGCCGTACCCGCTCGTGGAGCTGCGCGTCGGCGTCGCCGTCGACCGCGGCCTGGAGCAGGCTGGAGAGGGCCGGGGCCACCGACGGCATGTGCCGCGCGACACTGAAGTGCCCGAAGCCGCTGGCCTGCCAGCGTTCGGCCGCCGCCCGACACATGCTCAGCACCGCCGAGACAACGGGCGCCTGGCGGTCCAACAGGGCGATGTGCGCGGTATGGGCGCGGAGCTGGTCGGCGACCTGCTCGGTCGGCCCGGACAGGGCCTCTCCGGCGAGTGCGACGAGACGCTCGGCGAGAGCGACGTCCTGCGCGGTCGGGGCAGGACTCGGGCGGTCGGTGATGCCGGACATGCTCGCCAGTATCCCAAGGGTGGCGGGCGCCGGAAGCGTCCCCGACTGTCGGAGGCCTGTGAAATCCTGCCTACCGCCAGCACAGCAACAGGGGGAACGATGACGCACCCGGTGGACCGGAGCGGAACGCGGGACAGTGCCCTGCCGCTGCTGGCGTCGGTCTGCACGACCGCCGCCACGGCTGCGGCCCTCGTCGTCACCGCGAAGGCGGGCCTGCTGTTCGACCAGCTGGGCTGGACCATGTTCCTGGTCATGGCCGCCGGGATACTCGGCCTGGCCGCCGGGTGGTGGGCGTTCCGGCTGATGGGCTTCGACCGCCGCCGGCTGACGGTCCGCACGACGGTGGCCGCTCTGGTGATCGGGGCCACGATGGTCTGGGGCACAAACGCCATCGCCTCGCAGGTCTGGAAAACCGCATGGCAGCGCTACACCGACGAACTCGGCGGCCCAGGAGCGTGCCTGGCCGCGACGCCGTACGGGGAGCGGTGGGCGTCGGCCATCACGATAACTGCGGGCGAGGACGGCCGCCCCATGGAGGTCTGGCCCGGCACGGTGGACGGCTCGGCCCGGACCACCTCGACGAAGGTACTTCGCCTGCACTTCGACAAGAGCCGCATCCGCCCCCTGACTCCGGCGGACGCGACCTCCCGCGAACTCCTCGACTCTTACGGCTGCCGCTGAACCGCCGTGGGCGTGGCACTCTCCTCGCACCAATTTTCGTCCGTAGCAGCGAACCAAAAACGGCCGTTTTAGCTTCTTGGGACCGCTACGGTTCCCAGGGGCTGGCCTTGCGGCCGGGAGTCTTAGTCGAGGAGTCACGATGGTAGTAGAGGCTGACAACGGAGCCGCGACAGCGAAGCGGTTGCGTGCGATCACTGACGAGCTCTCAGAGCACTTTTTCGAGCGCGAGGACGTCGTACGGACGTTGATCGTCGCCATGCTGGCTCGTCAACACTCACTGGTCCTGGGGCCTCCCGGGACAGCGAAGTCCGAGCTGGCCAGAGAGCTGACCAGCCGGATCCAGGGCGCCAGTCTCTGGGAAATCCTCCTGTCGAAGTTCACCGTGCCGACGCGCATGTTCGGTCCGATCGACGTGGCCGCGCTCAGCCGCGGCGAGTACCGACAGATCTTCGACGGCCGGGCCACTACCGCCGACATCGCCTTCATCGACGAGATCTTCAAGTGCTCCACCGCGGCACTGAACGAGACGCTGGGGTTCCTCAATGAGCGGCTGTACCACCCCGAGAACGGCGGCTCCCCGGTCGTCTGTCCGCTGATCAGTGCCATCACGGCGTCCAACGAACTGCCGACCGGGGAGGACAGCGCCGCCATCTACGACCGGCTGCTGGTGCGGATGGAGGTCGGCTATCTCGCGGACCCGAGCAACTTCGCCGCCCTCGTCCGCTCCGCCGTCACGGTTCCAGCCCAGCGGACGCGGACGACCATCGCCCTGGAGGAGCTCCAGTACGCCGTCTCCACCGCCGTGCCGGCCGTGGACGTCCCGGACGTGATCGTGGACGCCGTGTGCGCCCTGCGTGCCGCGCTGCGGCGCCAGGAGCTGATCGCCTCGGACCGCCGCTGGCGTCAGTCCGTCCGGCTGCTTCAGGCCTCTGCCTTCCTGGACGGCCGTACGGCCGTCGGTGAGATCGACCTCGCGGTGCTCACCCACGTGCTTTGGGACTCCCCCGCCCAGCGCCCAACCGTCGAACGCGAAGTGCTCCAGATGGTGAACCCAGACGCGCGAGAGGCGCTCGACCTGGCCGACGCCATCGAGGAACTGGAGGCACAGCTGGACTCGAAGGCTGGCCAATCCCGCGAAGCCCTGTCGGACTGGGCGATCAGGGAAGCCAACACCAAGCTCGCCAAGGCCGCCAAGAAGCTGGCGAAGCTGCGCACGGAGGCGCTGGCGAACGGCCGGTCGGCAACGTCGATCGAGCGGGTGATCGCCCGCCAGCGAGCCGTCCACGCTCGCGTGCTGACTGAGGCGCTGGGTGTCGATGCGTCCATGGTCCAGGCAGAGCTGTGAGGGGGAAAGGCCCGAGCGTGGCCAAGTCCCTGAGCAAGCTGAAAGACCTGGCGAGCCGGGCCGGCAAGTGGCTGGGACTGGGAGGTGACACGCCACCAGTACCGAAGGCGACCGCCGCGGTGGTCGCCGACCGATTCGACACCATGGCCTGGCGCGAGACATACGGTCAGTCACCCCGTCTGGCAGAGCTGGCTGAGGAGCTGAACGAGAAGTACGACCACACCACCGACCTGTTGGGCGACGTTTTCCTGGCCGCCTACAAGGTCACCCCGCAGGTACGCGGGCGGAACGAGATGGACCCGTCCCGGCTCGTGAACCACCAGGTCGTCACGTCGATGGTCACCAGCCCAGAGTTCGAGGAGCTGCACCGCGAGACCGCCGGCGACCCTTACGCCGCAGCGATGGCCGTCCTGGCCCAGGCCGCCGCTCTGCGCCGAATGCTGGAGCAGTCCCGCCGCGCCGACGAACAGGCGCAGCAGGCAAAGGCTGCCCGAGCCGAGGCCGAAGAGGCTGCCCGGACTGTGGGCACGACGTTCCAGCGGGCTGCTGATGCCGCCGACGATGAGGGCACCGTCCCGGAAGCTCAGGCCAGCGCCGTTCACCAGGCAGTCGACCACGCCGAGACCGCCGATGAAGAGGCACAGCGGGCGGAGGAAGCGGTCGGTCAGGCTCTCGCCGCGGTCACTCCAGCCATCCGCGCGGCCGCTCGCCGGGCGCTTGCTGAGGCCGCCGAAGCTGCCCGTGAGGAAGCTGCCCTGATGAGGGCCTGGGGGGTCGAGCCGGGCCAACTGGAGCGCATGTCGTTCGAACAGCGCGCAGAGCTCGCTGAACGGCTGCGCAACGGGCGGCTCGGTCAGTTCGCCGAACTGATCGGCCGGTTCCGGCAGATGGCCACAGGAGAGCGGGCCCGCAAGGTCGAACACGCGCCTGGTGAACTGGTCGGGATCACCCTGGGCGACGATCTGGGCCGGGTAGTCCCCTCCGAGATCGCGCAGCTCGGTGTTCCAGCGCTGCGGGCCGTATTCGCCGCGAAGTTCGCGGAGTCCCGGCTGATGCTCTACGACAGCCGCGGCGAGCAACCCACGGGACGGGGAGCGATCATCGCCTGCGTGGACTGCTCCTTCTCCATGGCGACCCCGCCGGGCGGCAGCTCGTCGGACGGGATCACGGCGGAGGCATGGGCCAAGGCATGCGCCCTGGCGCTGCTCGACCAGGCACGGCAGGCAAAACGGGACTTCGTCGGCATCCTGTTCTCCTCAGCAGACCAGGTCAGCGTGCACGCCTTCCCCGCCTCCCAGCCCGCCCCCATCAGCCGCGTCATCGACTTCGCCGAGCACTTCTTCGCCGGCGGCACGGACTTCGAGGCGCCGCTGTCGGCGGCCGCCGAAGTTCTGGAGAGGGAGTTCAACACGGAGGGCCGCCCACGCGGAGACATCGTGCTGATCACCGACGGCGAGTGCGAAGTCAGCGAGGACTGGATGCACCAGTGGAACGACACCAAGCACCGCCTGGGGTACCGCACGTTCGGCATCGCCATCGGCCACGGCTCGGCCACCCATCGTGGCTCCGTCCTGGAGGCGCTGAGCGACAACCTCCGCAACCTCAACGACCTCACCGACCCGCGCGCCGTAGCCGACATCTTCCGCGTCATCTGACGGCCGCCCATGAGGGGTCAGCCCCCTGCTGTATCCAAAACGTCCGTTTTCGTTGGAGCCTCCATGTCCACGCAGTCCGTACCGCCGCAGCGCCCCGAAGTGAAGACCGGCGACGCCGTCTTCGACTCCTACAACGAGTCCATGAGCGACGAGACGCTCCTGCTCGGGCACATGGTCCTCTACTCCGTCTTCGACGGCCATGTAACGCGTGACGACCTCGCCCGGTGGTTCCGCGAGCTCGACCTGGACGAGGATCTCGTCCCCCCGCCCTTGCGCAACGTCGATGCCTTCGAGCGGGTCACCGGCCCCGACGGTGTCCGCGTCACGTACCCCCTGGACGACCCTGCCGCGACTGGCCCGGCCAGCCGTAGCGGGCGCCGCCGTCGCAAGGAACTGGAGGCGACTGCCACCCTGATGGTGCGGCCCGTACGCCGTGACGGTGGGCACATCGTGCGCCACGTCGTGCGGGAGGTCAGAGACGAGGAACGGTCAAACCTCAAGTACGACACCCGGATCGGTGTGTGTACCTTCCACCGCGACAACTCGGAGGGAAGCGCCGAAGGCGCCGGCACCCTGACAGTCGAACCCAACCACGCTGCCATCGCCAAGCTGCCCGAAGCAGAGCAGACCACCGTGCACCGAATGCTCGAAGCCCTCCAGGACAGCTACCGGCACCGTTGCACCTACCTGACCAGCGACAAACTGCGCTCGGTCGTCAGACGGTACGTCGAGCACCTCAGTGCCATCCGTGTCCGGCCTACCGGTGGCGTGTACTTCGTCCACCGACAGCACGCACAGACTCTCAGGACGCTGCGTGATCTTGTCGGCCGATTCGGGCAGGGCAGCCACCTCGTCGCCGTCCCTCTTCCGGACCAAGACGAGATGAGAGAGATGATCATCAACGCCTTCACGACCAAGGCGAAGGACGAACTCGACCAGCTTGCTCGTGACATCGCTGCCGCGCAGCACAGCAACCGGCACGACGACGCGGCCAAGCTCTACGAACGGTTCACGGCTGTCCAGCAGGCAACCAATGAACACTCCGAGCTGCTGTCCAACTCTCTGGATGACACCCGGGCCGCTCTCCAGCTCGTCAAGGTCCAGCTCGGCGGCCTCCTGGCCACCGCGGGGAGTGACGACGAGTAAGTCGGGGCCTGCCGGAGCGCTGCCTCCAGGAGCCGCCTCGGTCGTTAGATCGGTCAGTAGCGAGCTGAGGAACCGCGTCAAGGTCACTGCGGTCCCCCAGCTCTAGGTGTCGCGAGGTGCTGGCAGAAGGGCGTCCGGACGGGACGCCGGCGCAGCCGAGAGACCCGCCCTCCCCCGCCTGGTTTGTCCGATAGCCTTGATCGGTCGCCTACTGGGGCTGGAACGAGGCCGGGAGAGAAACATCGTGGTGAAGGTCCTTATCGCCGGAGGAGCCGGATACATCGGCAGCACCGTCGCCTCGGCCTGCCTGGACGCGGGCATCACCCCCGTGATCCTCGACAACCTCGTCCGGGGCCGCCGCGAGTTCACCGAGGGCCGCACCTTCTACAAGGGCGACATCGCCGACGGCGCACTGGTCGACCGGATCTTCTCGGAGCACCCGGACATCTCCGCCGTGGTGCACTGCGCGGCGCTGATCGTGGTGCCCGAGTCCGTCGCAGACCCGATCGGCTACTACGAGGCGAACGTGGCCAAGAGCCTGGCCTTCGTCAGCCACCTGCACCGCAATGGCTGCGACCGCATCATCTTCAGCAGCTCGGCCTCCATCTACCAGGCCGAGGACGGTTCGCCCGTCAACGAGGACTCGCCGCTGGCACCGCAGAGCCCCTACGCGCGGACCAAGGCCGTGTGCGAGGAGATGTTCGCCGACATTGCCGTGGCGGGGCCGCGAGTGCTGTCGTTGCGGTACTTCAACCCGGTCGGGGCCGACCCGAAGCTGCGTACCGGGCTTCAGCTCAAGCGGCCCAGCCACGCCCTGGGTGTGCTGATCCAGGCGCACCAGGAAGGCCGTCCGTTCCCGATCACGGGGACGAACTACCCGACGCGCGACGGCAGCGGTATCCGGGACTACGTGCACGTCTGGGATCTCGCCGCGGCCCACATCGCGGCGATCGAGCGCTTCGACTCCGTCCTCACGGGGTCGAAGCGCTCGATCGCGATCAACCTGGGCACCGGCTCCGGCACCACGGTCCGGGAGCTGTGCGAGGCGTTCAACAACGTCGTCAGCACTCCCCTGGCAACCGTCGACGCCGATCCGCGGCCCGGTGACGTGGCCGGCGGCTACACCAAGAGCGACCGGGCGGCCGAGCTGCTGGGGTGGACGCCGAAGCTGTCCCTGGAGGACGGCATCCGCTCCGCCCTGGACTGGATTCCGGTGCGCGACGGGCTGTTGAAGGACTGATCCGTCCTTCCCGCCTTCACTCCTCCCGGGCGCTGGAGTCCGGGAGGGAGCCGGCTTCGAGGGCGAGCAGGTGCCGGATGGCGGGAGCGAGCCACGCGGTGTCCCACCTGTGGTCTGCCGGGGCATCCGGGTAGGCGTCGTGGGGGATGTCGAGCGCTTCGAGGAGCTGGCGGCCGGCGGTCCAGTCGGCGCCTAGGGTGCCGATGCCGCCGAGCGCGATACGGCGGGCCCCTTGGAGGGCTTGGGCGTGGCGGCGCAGGTTCTGCCGTACGTCGTACTCGTCGAGCCGTGCGGTGCTGCCGGCGACCTCCACGAGCTGCGGGTGTGGCGGCCGGTCGCTGAGCAGTGAGGCGTCCCAGACGCTGGCGACAGCGAAGAGGCTGGGGTGCCGGGTCAGCAGGTTGAGGGCGGCGAAGCCTCCCTTGCTGAATCCCAGCAGGTGCACCGGCGGCCGCACCTGCGTGCCGAGCATGGCCAGGACGGTCGGTACGACCACGCGCACGAGGTGCTCCTCCTGCTGGCAGTCGGCCCGGAACGCGTGGTTGACCAGCCACGGCGACTCACTGAACGTCGGCGCGGCAAAGACGGTCCCCTCACGCAGGTGAGCCGGAAGCCGTCCGATCTCGGCGAGGCTGTGGCCGTACTTGCGCCCGTCGCCCTTCTCGACGGGCAAGGCGAGCACAACCCTGCGCACCCGCTGCTCGGGCCAGATCACGGTGACCTGCGTCCCGGACCTTTGGAACGGGCTCTCCAAAAGGACCTGGGCGCCTGCGGGCAGGGCGGGGCGTTCATGAGCGGAGGGCGGCGACGGCATCGTGGTACGTCTCCCAGTTGTCGCAGTTGAACCGGAGGTCGTCCGGCCGGAGCGGCAACGCCGTGAGTTCGTTGCCGGTGCTGATCCAGCGCCGGATGGCGTCGATGAGGTAGAGCTCGCCGCCCGGCCGGGGCGGGCATGCGCGCAGGGCCTCGAAGACGAACGGCCCGAGGACCCAGCGGGCGGCGCAGGCATGCACCCACTGGGCACCGGCGTGGTCCAGGAGGTCCCTGCTGAAGGCCACCGCGGCCGACCCGGGCCCTGGCGCGTCGGCCGCGCCCAGCAGGGTCTCGTGCGCAGGGATGCCGTCCGCGGGAAAGATGCGGGTCAGGACGGAGCAGTCCGGCGTGCCGGAGACGAGTCGCTGGAGCGGGATCTCGCTGTCGGCGGCGCCGCGGATCAGGTTGTCCCCGAACGCCAGGACGAACGGCTGGGCGGCGGTCCATGTCTCGGCGGCGAGGACGGGGGCGCCGGGGCCGGCGCCGTCGTCCTGGACGCGGTAGGAGAAGTCCATGCCGTACGCGGCGCCGCTGCCGAAGTAGGCCGGGATCTGCGGCTTGCGTGAGGAGATCACGAACAGGACGTCGGTGATCCTGGCCGCGCGCAGCTCGTGGACCAGGTGCTCCAGGATCGGCATCCGCCCGGCGGGCAGCATTTCCTTGGGGATGATGCGGGTGATCGGGGCCATCTTGGTCCCGGCTCCGCCGACGGCCACGACCGCCCTGGTGATGGTGCGCGACATGAGGTCCTCCCGTCAGGCGCTCGGCCGGGCGGGCGGGGTGGCCAGCCAGTCGAGCCAGGTGCCGTAGACGTCGCAGTGGGCGACGATGTCGGAGCGGCTCACGCCGCCGTCGTGGCTGGCCATGATCATGCGGGGGGTGTCGTGGCCGAAGTGGCCGATGGAGATCTCGTGTAGTGGGCGGCGCTGGCTCAGCTCGGCGAGGGTGTCGAGGAGTCGTTCCCGGCCGCCGGGCGAGCCGAAGATCTGGTAGATCGACCACGAGAAGACGAAGACCAGGTGCTGGTCGTCGGGGGTCTCGGCGACGACGTCGGAAAGGTGGTCCTGGGCCTTGCCGGCCAGGATCGTCGGCGGAGTGCGCGCGGCCAGGGCCAGGGCGGAGTTCAGGGTGTGCATCCGCTTGGTCTGCTCGGGCCAGGTGAGGCTGACCAGCCACTCGGTGGCCTCGGGGTCGGTGACGTCCACCGGGGTTGGCTCGATCCCGACCGGGCGTACGAACCGCGTGACGTCCAGAGACAGAGGCGGTGTTGCGCCCTTGATCTCGCAGTGCAGGACCGTGTCGGGGTCGCTGTCCGGCAGGGTGATCCGGTGCCCGTCGTAGTCGTAGGTGTAGCGGTCCCAGAGCAGGGTCAGCCCGGCGCTGGCGCCCACGTCCACGATCCTGATCGGCCGGCCGTCGTCAAGCTGCTGCTGGAGCGCGGCGAAGGCGGGCAGAAGGACGGTACAGCGGTTGACCTCGTTGGTCTGGACGGACCGAGTCCCGATGATCCGCCGGATCCCTCCGGCGTGGCGGCGGCAGAAGTCCGTCAGCAGGTCGGCGGCACGGTCTTCGGTCAGGTCCTCGTGCCCGGTGAAGTAGGGGGCGAGCGGGTGCTGGACGCCGCGGCGGAGAATGTGGTGGACGGCCGCGAGCAGCATGTTCGGCGCGGGCTGTCCCGGCTGGGTGTGGGCCGCGAGGTCGAGCAGCTCGGGGGTGCGCGCTGCCGCGCGGGACAGGGTGGCATACAGCGGGGACAGGCCGGTGGCCTGCTGGTCGGCAAACCGCCGGAAGATCTCGGCGAGCTGGGTGTGGTCGGTCATCGGGGATCTCCTCAGATGATCTTGTAGCCGGACTCGGTGAGCTGCTGCACGGCGCCGAGACTCTGGCCGCGGCGGGCCCACCACTTCTCCTCCTCGGCGGTCATGGACGCGTGGGCCTTGGCGATGACGGCTGTGACCTGGTCGCGGGGGACGATCACCGTGCCGTCCTCGTCGCAGACCACGACGTCCCCGGGATTGATGCGGACGCCGTCAATGTCCACGGGGACATTGACCGCGCCGTCCTGGCGGCCTGCGGGGTAGTCGAAGTTGAGCGGGGTCGTGCCGCGGGCGACCGTGGGGAAGGCAATGCGGCGCAGCTCGGCGAGGTCGCGGACCATGCCGTCGACCAGGACCCCGGCGATGCCCCGGGTCTGCATGTGCGCGGCGGTCACGCCCCCGAAGCACGAGCGCTCCTTGCCGCCGCCGGCCGCGACCACGACGACGTCGCCGGGCTGGGCGAGGTCGATCGCCGCGCGGCGCACGGTCACGTCCGGGCCCAGCGCGGTGACGGCGCTGCCGCACAGGACCAGGCCGGGGGTCTGGAGACGCAGGCAGTAGGAGAGGGCGCCGGTCTTGCCGAGCGCGTCCACGATCGAGGCGACCGGGATGCGCGACAGGGCGGCGGTCTCGCTCCGGGAGGGGCGGACGATTTCGGTGTGGATCTCACGTGCGGACATGGTGGAGCCCTTTCGTCACAGGAACGGGGTGTCGGAGAGTTCGCGGAGCGGTGCCAGGTCCTGCGCCATCAGGGCGTCGGGCGACAGCACGGCGGCCGGGCCGGACCGGTCCGCGGTCAGGGTGGCGCGGGTGGTTCGGCACAGCAGATGGGCGACTGACTGCACCAAGGCCGCGAGCGCGAAGTCGTCGACGCGCGGCAGCCGGAAGTCACGCGCCCTGGCACCGGAGCAGCCGGGGCCGTCCCGGTGCAGGAGGAACAGCCGGGTGCCCGCCACGGTGGCGACGTTGACGGCCTCGCGGGTCGTCCTGCTGGCCGAGTCATAGGCCAGCAGGAAAACCACGTCCTCGGGGCCGGCGCTGCTCAGCTGGTGGCGCACACCGTGGGCGGGGTCGGGATGGTCGTTGTAGACCGCGCTCATGTCGGCTAGCGAGGGGTCGCAGACGACGAGCGGGGGCTGCACCCCATCGACGCCGAGCGGCGCGTCCCAGGCCAGGTTGTGCGCGAAGTGCTCGCCAGCCAGGGCGAGGGGTCCGCCGTCCGGGCACAGCACGTAGATCCGGCGCCGGTTGCGGATCGCGTCCGCGACGGCCTCGGTCGCCTCCCGCAGGAAGGCTCCCAGCAGTTCGGCGTCCACCGCAGACACGGCGTGCAGGTGCCGCTCCGCACGGGTCAGCAGCGGCTCCGTGTCGGGGTCCGGCACGGTGGCGGCGGCCAGGGTCAGCACGGTCAGCATGGCGTCCTCGCTGATCTGCTGGTCCGTGGTCCCGGTCGCCCAGACCATGCCGTCGGCCGGCTCCATCTGGGTGCCGTCGCCGCCCACCAGCGCCAGCACCGGCACGCGGTGTTCGGCGCAGAGCCGGGTGGCCTCAAGGATGTTCGCCGACCGGCCGCTGACGCTGGCGACGACGACCAGGCGCACCCTGTCGATGTCCCGGGCGAGCGACCGCGCGAAGGCCGTGCGGAACTCGTCCCGCTGCGCGCTGTAGGCCAGGGTCGCCGGGCTCATCATCGAGTCGTTCACCGGCACTCCGGCTTGCGTGTGAAGCTGGAGGAGAGCCGAGCGGACGATCGCCGAGGATCCGCCGTTGCCGAAGGCGCGGATCTCACCGCCGTCGGCGGTGGCCCTGGCCAGCAGGTCGACGGCCTCGGTGCCGCGTGGAAGCATGCGGCGGATGGCTTCGCCCACCTCGGTCACGTAGGCGTGGGCGAAGTCCTCGTACAGAAGCGTGGTCACGATGGGTCCTTCCTTCGTCCCGCAGCGGGCCCGGTGAGGGACAGCCAGGGCTCCACGGCGGGCGGGAACTCGATGTCGAACAGGCGGCGGCGGGCCGGGCCCAGGGCTGCGGGAAGGTCCTGGCAGTCCAGGCGGCAGTCGACCGGCCGGTCCCCGGACGCCGCGTCCGCCTCCCCGGCGCGGACGTGATCGGCGGACAGACCGAACCTGCGCGCGATCAGGAGCGCCATCCGGTACTTGGTCAGGCCCTGCTCCGCACTCCAGTGAGCAACCGAGCCCAGACGCTGCCCTTGCAGGAGGGCCCCGGCGAGTCGTCGGCACACCTCGGCGGCCTCGTCCGCGTGCGTGGGGTAGCGGACACACACGTCGTCCAGCTCAACCGGGGCACCGGCACCGACTTGGCGGGCGATCTCGGTCAGATTCGTCTCGGCAGCGAACCGCACGGGCCGGTACAGCACGGGCAGCCGCAGGATCGCCGCGTCCGGGCAGGCGGCACGCGCGGCGTACTCGGCCAGCAGCTTCCACCGGCCGTAGGCGTTCAGCGGATTCGGGAGGCTGTCGGGCCGGTAGGGCGGCGCCGTCCCGTCGAAGACGTAGTCGCTGGAGATGTGCACCAGCCGGGCCCCGCACCGGCGAGCGCCTTCGGCGATCAGTCGGGCCGCATCCACGTTTCCCGCGCGGGCCCTCTCCGGTGCACCAGCCCACACGGCGGGGCGGCGCTCGCCCACGCAGTTCACGACGACGTCCGGCCGCACCCGGCCGAGCAGGCGCGCGATGGCGTCGGCTGACGTCGCGTCGACCGGAACCAGGGCGCTGCCGGCGGTCCGGCTGAACCCGGTGCCCGTCACGGTCATGTCGCCGAAGGCCCGCATCACGCTGCGGCCCAGAAGCCCGGACGCACCGAAGATCACTGCTCGCATCCCTCACCTCCATGGTCTTGCGAGGTGAGACAGACAAGCGGAGGCGGAGGCGTGATCGCGAGAGGTTACCGCGGTGTACCCGGTGCACACACCAACTCGGTGTACGGGCACCGATTTTGCTGCCCGGTGTACGTACACCAGGTCCCATTCGTCCCATCTTCTGGCGGTCCCCTGAGCGGTGGTACCTTCCGACCAGGACCTCGCCGGACTTGGAGTGCCCATGGAGCCAGCAGCGGTTGACGCCCCGCCGGCCAACGTGCTCGGCGCCCTGTTACAGCAGCTGGGTATGCGGCCGGAGCAGCTCATCGCCCGCATCAACCAGCGGCGGGCCCGCCGCGGCTGTTCCCCCCTCAGCACGAAGGCGGCCTACCCCTGGCTTCGCGCGACCCCCTCTCTCCCGCAGCCCGACAACCAGGCGGACGCCCTGGCCGTCCTCACCGCCAGGGCTGGACGGTGCATCACCGCGGTCGACGTCGGATGGAACCTGCCTCGCCCCCGGACCCGTCACCGTCACCTCGACGCGCCCGGCGACGCCCCCCTGGAGGCCCTGCTCCAGGAGATCAGCCAAGGAGACCTGATGGACCGCCGCAACCTGCTCATGCTCACCGGAGCCGCAGCCACCGCCCCCGCCCTCGCGCTGCTGCTCGGCCCGATAGCGGAAGCCTCCGCAGCCTCTTCCGGCCAGCTGAGCGAGCGGCTGGTCGGGTCGATCGAAAGGGCCGTTCGCGACCTGAGGGAGATTGACGACTCCACCGGCAGCGCCAGCGGTGACCTCACGTGGGGCGTCGGTATCTGGCAGAGCGCATCCCGGGTCGTGGCACAGGCACGGGGTCACGGGCCGCTCGCCGATCGCCTTCAGACGGCCTACATCGAGCTGAGCGAGCAGGTCGGTTGGATGTGCTTCGACGCCCGTCAGCACCCACAGGCACAGCGCATTTACCACACCGGCATGCGCCTGGCCCGCGAGACAGGCACCTCACTGACCACCCGTCACGCGACCGCCAACCTCGTGGCATCCACCGCGTACCAGGCCGCATGGCTGGGCCACCACAACGACGCTGCCGCACTCCTCGACATCGCCGCACGGACGCCAGACCTTCCGTCCGCAGCGGCCGCGGTCATCGCCGACCGGCGCGTCTACGCCGCAGGACGGCGGCACGACCCTGACGCGGTCCTCCGATTCCGCGACGAAGCGCTGCTCCACCTCGGCTCTCCGGACGAGCGCACACCGTGGTGGGCGACCTGGCTCACGAACGACTCCGTGGACGCCGCCACCGGCCGGGCCTGGCTCGCCTGCGACCAGCCATCCCGGGCCGTCCCCTTCCTTCGCAGCCGCGTTGAGGCGACTGCGCCCGACTACCCGCGCGACCAGCTCTACGCAGTGCTCGACCTGGCCGACACTGTCCACCAGTGCGGCGACGGCGACCAGGCACGGGAACTCCTCGATCAGGCCGAAGGGCTCATCGACACCGTCAGCTCGCAGCGCTTGGTCCACCGGTTCGACGCCCTGTCGTCGGCCGTCGCCGCCGCGTGAAGCCGGATTCGACACCGAAGCCGCAGACGAGTAAGTGACAACCGCTGCGACGCCTGCCGGACGCCCCTGCCGCACCGGGAGCCGCGCTGAGGCAGCGGCCCCCAAGCCCGAACACTGCCCCCCGCGCCCCGGATACGGTGCCCACCGCCTTCACCTTCAGAGCCTGTTCCGGACCTCGTATCAGCAGGTCACGCAGACCAGCCCGAGACGAGCGTGGGTAACGCGTTCGGGGAACGGCCACCGTGACTGTCTCTCGAACGGATCACGCGTCCTCGTACATCTCCCCGGTCAGAATGTCCCGCGCCATCTGCGTGATGACATCACGCCTGGTCATCTCACCGGTCGTCGGCTCGGGGTAGCCGATGGGCAACTCGCGCTCCACCGCGTCCGCAATGTCTTCGATCTTGAAGGTGATCTCCGTGTCGACCGCTAGGTGGGCCACGGTTTCGACGGCACGCTCCGTCCGAGCGATCAGGTCTCGCGTCAGCGACTCAGAGTCAATAGTCATTGAACAAACGGTAGTTGACGGCAGGCGTCGAAGGGTGGGGGTTCAGGAACAGGCTGGTTCTGCTCTCACCCTCCCGACAGGAGGTCCCCCCATGCGCAAATCCGCAGGGGCCACCAAAACGGCCGTTTTTACGGGATTCGCGCGGGAGTTTTCCAGACACTCCTCGCAAACTTTCACTGAGCAGTTGATCGGACCGCTACGGTCGAGTCTGACTGGTGCGGCGCCTCCCCCCGTGGGCGCCGCACCAGGTGCTTTACGCGGACCCAGCCCAGTGCGTACGCGCTGCGGCTGCGCTGAAGCCCGGTCCGACGCCGAAGAGCAGCCCTTGAGCGCCCCCGGGCGGCGGGTCGTCGTGTGTGCGGTCCAGGATCCGCAGCACGGCCGGCCCGCCGGTGTTCCCATCCTCCTCCAGACTCGTACGCGAGTGGCGGAGGGCCTTCTCCGAGCACGCACCTGCCTCGACGACCAGGTCAAGAATCTTGGGACTGCCGGGGTGGATCACTGCGAAGCCCGGCTCCCAGCGCTCCTCCTGCCCCCAGGGCAGCAGGGGCAGGACCTTCGACACCGCCTTGATCGCATCGCGGGTGGAGTCGAAGTGGTATCCGGCGCTGTCAGCGCGGAGCTTGTAGTAGTGGACGGTGTCCCGTCCCTCATCGCTGTGCAGGTAGGTCCACGTGTCCTCGATGAACAGGCCGGGTTGCCTCAGGGGCTCGGCACTGACGACGGCGGCCGCGCCGCCGTCGCCGAACAGCATCTTGTAGATCATGGCGGGCAGCGTGGCGTCGGCGTGCTGATAGACCGTGCTGAGAGCTTCCGCCCCGGCGACCAGGACGTGGTGGCCGGGGCGGACCAGCGCGGCAGCCAACCCGAGAGCGTGGGCGCCGCCGGCGCACGCGAGCTGGGTCATCGGGATGCGCCGCACGGTGGGGGGCAGTCCGAGGGCATGGACGAGGTGCACGTCCAGCCCCGGAATGGCCAGGCCCGTGGCATGGAAGGTGATCAGCGTTCCGATGTCACTGGGCCGGATGCCAGCTTGGTCCAGCGCCTGCCGAGCGGCCCGTTCACCGAGATTGCAGACCTCGGCGAAGGTGCGCTCATTGCGCTCCTGGAACCCCTCTGTACGGGACACCTCCTCAAGGGGTCGGACAAACCTGCGTCTCGCGACCCCCACCGTCTTTGCGATTCGCATGATGGAAGCCATCTGCGGATGTCCGGGATGCATCCTTTTAATGTCATCTGTTATCTGGTCGGTAGTGACGTCATAGGCGGCGTCAGCGATTCCCGGACGGTTGACGAATGCCACCGCTCCCCCTCTATTCCTAAAGCATCGGCCGTGCCCGAATTCGGCACTGAGGGCGGAGAATACCGGGTCAATATGTCGACCTGTTGATGTGAGGGGCGGCTCAAGGGTGCAGGACCGCGCCCTGCCGGGGTGCAGGAACCGGAGCGTCTCGGTTGTGCTCGAAGGCCCATCGGGCGGCCTGGTCGGCCAGGGCGATTAGGTCGGGGTCCGTCGGATCGTCGTTCAGGTGGCGGTACTCGACCGCCGTGAGAATGATGATCCGCTCAGGCAGGCCCAGGTGTCCGTGGAAGCCGGAACTGAGGATTTCCGCGGCGGTGGCCTCGGCGCTACGGCCGGCCCGGTGCCCCGCATGAATCCGTCCTTCGAGCTCCTGGAGGTAGTCGAGGTATGCCCGGACTTCTGACGGGCCGACGACAGGGCCGTGGCCTGGGAGGATGGTCTCGGGGTCAAGGCTGAGGATGGTCTCGCAGGCCTTCGACACTCCAGCAAGAGGGCCTTGCCAATGCACAGGGTGGTCGTCCAGGAAGACGACGTCTCCGGTGCACACGGTGCGCTGCTCCGGGAAGTGGACAATCAGGTCACCTGCGGTGTGGGCAGGACCGACCTCTATCAGCTCGACCTCCGTCATCCCCACGTTGAACCGGTGCCGTCCGGTGAACGTCCGTGTCGGCGGGAGCAGCTCGTCGCCGTCGTACTCGAAGCGGCCGAAGTGCCGTCGCATGTACCAGCCCAGCGGCTGGTCGGCGGCGGTTTCCGTGGTCAGGTGGTGCATCTGCTCGGGGGTCGGCTCGTTGCAGAGGTGGTCCGCGCTGGACTGGGTGGTGATGATGTCCGCGCCGGGGAAGAAGCGGTTGCCGAAGGTGTGGTCCCCGTTGGAGTGGGTGTTCACGATAGTGCTCACCCTGGTCCCGTCCGCCAGGAGCGGGGCCGCGGCGGATATGAGGGCCCGCGTCATGGGCTCGTCGTACGGGGTGTCGATCAGGGCCGCATCATGGCCTGAGCTGACCAGCAGGCAGTTGGCGAATCCCCAGGTTCCGCTGATCTGGGGTGTCCAGGCGTGGAGGCCGGCGGCAATGCGGGTGAGTTCCTTCGGGAGAGTCATGACCGCCATTGTCGAGCACAGCGCGGGCGCGCTCTGCGGTGGTTGTCACAGAGCGCGCCCGAAAGATGTCAGGTTCGAGCGCCGGGCTCGAACTGGCTCGAACCAGGCGGCATGCAGCTACGCGAGGTCGAAGAGCACGACCATGTGACGTGCGCCGGGAGAGCTGAGGGGCGCGGCCGCGATCATCGTCGCGAAGCCCATGCCGCGCTTGGCGTGGTGCAGCGGGCGCCGGTCCCCGTCAGGGTGGATGTAGGCCTTCTCGCCCTGCTCGTAGAGGCGCAGCGCCCGTTGGTCCTTGAGGATCCGTTCGTAGATCCTGTTCAGGACGGGGTCCTCGGGGTGGGCTGCGAAGGCGGCCCGGAACTGGGGAATCACCCTCGGACCCCATTCGGTGTCCCAGTCCACCAGGCAGAAGTCGCGGGCCTCGTCGGAGAGGATCATCCACTCCATGGTGTTGCAGGGCGGCTCACCGCTGGGAAACATCTCGGCGAAGGCCTGGTTGTAGAGGCGCAGGTCGTACCGGCGGTCATTGACGTAGGCCATCTCGCTCTGGCTGTTCAGCGCGCGCTGCCAAGAGTGCGGGATGGTGAGGCCGGCATCAGGGTTCAGCGGCAGTGCCGGCTCGGTGCCGAACAGTTCCAGGTGGACGTAGATGTACTCGCTGTCCTTGAACCGCAGCACCCGGGCGAGCTCCAGCAGGTACTCGGGCGAGGGGACCAGTCGACGCGACTCGACCTTGCCGAAGGTTCCCACGCCCTTCTGCATGATGTAGTCCACATCGGTCTGGGTCAGACCCTTGACCTTGGGCCCCCGGCGCTTGCCTGGCGGCCGGGGCGGAAGACCCACCTCATCCGGCTCGATGGCCCTCCGCCGAGCACGCAGTATCTGCTGGAACACGTCCCGCTGCACCTTCCCCTCCTGATAGCAGCAGTTGAACAGTAAATATCAGGACCTGAATTACCGGTATTTAAGCTCCCGTTGTGCCGTCTCGACTCATCGGTCAGGATGATCGTCGTCAGCGCAAAGCCGGTGATCCACATGGCGGCTGCAAACTGGTACGGGGGAAGACATGCGGAAGAACGAAGTGACGCGCGCGACGCGTCTCCGAGTAGGCGAACACCACGGTTCCACTCGAACCTGTGCGTCCACGCCTCCCGCCCTCCACCTTCACCGCACCGGTGTACGGCTCGCCGCCAGCATGGCCTGATTGACCCTTCGGAGCACTCAGCGGTCAACTGCCCGCTGAACAGGCCCGATAGCGGCTGGACAGGTAACCCTACAACCGGTTCACGCCAAATCGCATATGCATTCGGCTCGCGATGCTGAGCGATCGTCACGCAGCGAGCCACCACCTTGGCATAGACCAATCAGAAGCCGAGGCGGTGACGAGAGGAATCGCCGGGGGGACTGGCGGCTGCATAACGGGGAGAGGTACATGGCAGGGGAACAGGGCCGCTCAGTCCTGGTGACAGGCGGCAACCGAGGAATCGGGCTGGAAGTGGCACGCCGCTTCGTTCGTGAGGGCGACCGGGTGGCGGCGACCTACCGCACCAGCGCCCCCGAAGAGAACTTCCTCGCCGTGCAGTGCGATGTGACCAGCAGCGCGGACGTCGACCAGGCCTTCAAGGAAGTCGAAGCCGCACACGGCAACGTCGAAGTGCTCATCGTGAACGCTGGCATCAACGACGACCAGCTGCTGCTCCGCATGTCGGAGGAGAGCTTCACGTCCGTCCTCGACACCAACCTCACCGGCGCCTTCCGCGTCGTCAAGCGGTCCCTCAAGGGGATGCTGCGGGCCAAGCACGGCCGCATCATCCTGATCTCCAGCGCGGTCGCCCTCCGCGGCGAGGCTGGACAGGCCAACTACGCGGCCTCCAAGGCCGGCCTCATCGGCCTCGCCCGTTCGCTCGCCCGCGAGTACGGCTCGCGCGGCATCACCGTCAACGTCGTGGCCCCCGGGCTGACCGCGACGGACATGAGCCAAGCCCTTACCGAGGAACAGCGCGACGAACTCGTTCGGCAGATCCCTGTCGGCCGGCTCGGCAATCCGGCGGAGATCGCATCCGCCGTGCACTTCCTGGCAGGCCAGTCCTACATCACCGGCGCGGTCATCCCCGTCGACGGCGGCGCCGGAATGGGTCACTGACCAGGTACAAGATCCGCTGCGAGGACCGCTGCAACCGGCCTTCCGGCGACGTTCATCCCCGGCCGCACCATGAGCCTTGGACCGCTGCAACCGGCCCTCGGTGAAGACTGCGGCCAGCAGAGCACAAAAAAGTGGTGACCGCCCCTATTCGCGTAGGAGCGGCCACCGCTGACTCGCCCGAGTCAACGCACCACCAGCGATGGAACCCAACCCAACTCACTGGGGTGCTCTAGCAGGCGTGTGCAACCACGCCGTGCACAAGAATAGTCATGCCCAGTTTTCGAGGGATCACTTCCCCGGAAATCGGCAGACTGTTCCGAGCGTTAGGGCTCCCCACGTCACAGAGGGGAGCCCTCCGTGCTTTCTCTGCAACGTCCCGGCCTGTCCGCCGTCCTCGGCGTGGCCGCCACTGCACTCGCGCTGACCGCTGTCACCGCGCCCCCCGCCTCTGCCGCGGGATCCGCCAGCTGCACCTACAACATCAGCGACCACAACGCTGAGGTCGACGGCAGCGGCGTGAACTACAGGACCGGGCCCTCGACGGCCTACGCCAGCAAGGGCTTCCTCTACACCGGCGACGACCTGCGGATCTACTGCGGCAAGGGCTCCTGGTACTACACCAAGCTCACCGCCCGCTCGAAGAGCGGGCTGGCCGCGGGCACGTACGGATGGATCCGCAGCGACATGCTGCTCAGTCTCGCAGGCTGACGGGGCCCTATCGGCCTCGTCTCTCGGGAGAACGGTCCCTTGTCCGGCTCCGCGCTGCAATCTCGCATCCGTCGAACACGACATCGGTGCCGTCCATCGCGGTGCACCACCGACTGTCACAGACAGCCCTGACCCTGCCTTGAGCAAGACAGGACGCAGGGGCCAGGTCGACGGCACCGGCTTGTCCAAACGCTGCGCAACCACCACGACGGACGCCGGCAGTGCGCGAGACCTCCCACCTGCCTCACCCCAGAACCGCACCCGGCGGAAGCACGGCAGAGCTCTGCCCTCGTGCGACCGCGCCCGATGCCCCGTCCAGGGGCACCTCTAGCGAAAGGCGATTCCCATGAAACTCCTGCTCCGTAGGACTGCCACCGCAGCGACCGTAGGCACGCTGCTGCTCGGTGGAGTCCTCGTCACCGCCACGAGTGCATCCGCCGCCGGCTCCTCGACGTGCAACATCGACGACGCCAAGCCCGGAAGCGTTTGGGAGACCAGCACGAGCAACGTGAACCTCCGAAGCGGCCCGGGAACCGGCTACAGCTCCAAGGGCCAACTCAGGAGCGGCACCAACTTCACCTACCACTGCTCCTACCTGACCAGCGACGGCAAGAACCTCTGGTACTACGGCACCGTTCGCGAGGGTTACCACAAGGGTGTCAGCGGATGGGTCTCCTGGCGGTACGCGCACCTGGCGTAAGCGGTGCCGCACCAACCTCCATTTCCGCCCCGGATTTGAAGCCGCGGCGCCCGACGCCACACCCGGGCGCCGCAGATCCTAGGAAGAAGAGTCCATGCGACCTCTGATCCGTAAGACTGCCACTTCCGTCGCCTCCCTCGCTCTCGTGCTCGGTGGGGGTATAGCCATGGCGTCCCCGGCCGCGGCCGCCGTCGGCTCCAGCGCTTGCACCCAGAACATGGCCGACTACAACGGCTGGGCATCGACGACCATCAACCTCCGCTCCGGTCCCGGGACCGGCTACACCAGCCTGGGCCTTCTCCGCACGGACACGAGCCTGAGGGTCTACTGCTGGAAGGGCGACTCCTGGGCCTACACGAAGGTCATGAGCGGAGCGAACGCGGGGCGCACCGGCTGGGTGCACACGGCATACATCAACGTCCAGATGAACCTCTCGTGACCTTCCCATCCGCAGTCGTTTCTGCCCAGTGAAGCCTCTCGGTCACGGACTTCCCCCTGTGGCCGGGACCGGCCGAGACAGCAGCAGCTCACCCCCCTGAGCGTGCTCCCCAGGGCCCCACTTCTTCCTCGTGTGTGTGCCCCTCGGCCATCGGGGGTGCCGTCGTCCCCCGACGGCACCCCTTCTTTCGTTCTCCGCCTGATGACGCCCGGCGCCCGGGATCTATCAGCCGCCGCCGCACCACCGAAGACCTTCACCTCTTCCTGGAGCGCCTTGTGTCCATTACCGCCGTCCGCGACGAAGCCGCGATTCTTACGCCCGCTCCCCCGCTGCGCCGCGTGCCCACCGCGATCTGGGCGCTGCTCTGCGGCACCTTCCTGGTCCGGGCCGCCGGTTTCACCTACCCGTTTCTCTCCTATCGCCTGGAGCAGCTGGACCTCTCCACCAGCGTGGTCAGCCGCATCCTGGCGGCCTTCGGCGTCGGGTGGTTCGTCGGTCAGCTGGTGTGCGGCCAGCTGGCCGACCGCGTCGGCCGCCGAACCACGCTCATCGGTGCGATGAGCATCGCAGCCCTGGTCTTGCCGCTCCTTGCTCACCTCGGCTCCACGTCTGCGGTGTTCGTCTCCGCCGTCATCGCCGGGGCCGTCTATGACGCGCCCCGTCCGATCGTGTCTGCCAGCATCACCGAACTCATCGAGAGCGAAGAGGATCGGGCCAGAGTCAACGGCTGGCGGCACTTCGCGGTGAACGTTTCGGCAGCCATCACCGGGTTCGCCGGCGGCATGCTCGCCGGATCCATCGGAGTCGCCCCGCTGATCTGGGCCAACGCCGTGGCCTGCGCGGGCTTCGCTCTGATCGCCTGGCGGTACCTCGACGCCGACCGCCCGGCTCCCCGCATAGCCACCGCCCGGGCCGAGTACCGCGCAGCTCTCGGGGATGTCCGGCTGTGGCTGCTCACTCTCGCCAGCCTCGCCGCCTTGGTGTGCGCGGCGGGGATGTTTTGTGCGCTGCCCCTGCTCATGACAGATGACGGCCTGTCGGCCACGGCCTACGGATGGACCCAGCTCGCCAACGTCGCGGCGGTGGTAACCCTGTCCCCCATCCTTACGCCGTGGCTCAGCCGTCGTGCCGCCACCGCCCCGATGCTCGTTCCGTTCGCCGCCAGTTCGCTGATCCTCGGAGCGGGCATGACCGTCGCCGGACTTTCCTCGACCACGCTCGGGTACAGCCTCGCGGCCGCACTTCTCGTACCGGGGGAGATCATCATCTTCATCGCCGCCGGCAACATCCTCGACCACCTGGCTCCGGCCGACGCCCGAGGTCTCTACGCCGGAATCTGGGGCTCGACGCTGGCCATCGCGGTCATTCTCGCCCCTCTCGTGACCGGCTGGGCCCTCGACCAGGGTGGCGACGTCCTGGCGGCGGCGGCCGCGCTCACCTCCGGGCTTCTCGGCGCCGTGCTGATCCTTCCCCTGGCCGCCCTGATGCATCGCCAGCCCCCCGCGCTCCGCGAGCCGGTGACGCAGCCCGCTGGCTGACCCGGCTTCCTCCACTTTCCCCTCTCGTACTGGAGCTTCCTCATCATGGCTCTCGCCTCCACCTCCCTCGTGCTCTCCGACCGCTCCACGCGAGTCGGAGTTGTGGCTGTCGTCGCGCCGTACGGCGAAGGTGGCCGCCACGCTCAGGAATACACCCGGCACGGGTGGGGGACCATCGCGGTCACCCTTCCTTCGCACAGCCTGCCCGCGGAGCACCGTGGCGGAGCCGACCTCTCGGGCTACCAGGGCGTGATCGAGCACCTCGGTGGACTGCGCCGAACAGCCAGGCAGCTCCGCGAGCGTGGAGTGAGCGCCGTCGTCGCCAGCAGCGGGATCGGTGTGCCGTTGGCCGACCGGCTCACACAGGCTCTCGGCCTTGCCGGGAACGATCCGGGGACATCGTCGCTTCGGACCGACCGGGGCGCACAGGCGGCTGCCCTGGTGGACGCCGGGCTGGCCGCTCCGCGCAGCTTCCGCACGGCCAGCCTTTCCGACGCCCTGCGGTGGGCTGAGTTCTGCCGCATGCCCGCCTACGTCGTAGCCGCCGCCGACAGCTCGGTGACGGCGCCACCGGCCATATGCCGCAGCGCCACCGAGATCAGCAGCGCCTGGCGCTGGCTGCGCCGCGCGGCGCACCACCACACCGGCGCCCCCGACCTGGTGATCCAAGAGCACCTGCCGGGCCAGCAGTACATCGTCCACACGGTCAGTGGTCCGGGAACCCAGCATGTGGTCACGGGCGTGTGGGCTGAAGAGCGCACCTCCGACCATGTCCATGCACGGTCCGACCTGATGACCTCGCACAGCCTGCTGGTCCGGTCCATGTCCTTGTACGCCAGCCGCGCCTTGGACGTGCTCGGTGTGGAGATCGGTCCTTCCCGGTGCCGGATGGTCTTCAGCGCCGGCCGCGGGCCCACGCTGCTATCCGCCCGGGCGTTCGCGCAGCCTTCCTCGGCTGCGGAGCTCTCCGGACCCAACATCGGCATGGACCACGTCCGAGCGGCAGTGCAAGCAAGCACCGGGGGGCTTGATCGGCTGCCGGTCGCCAAACAGCCTGACGGCCGCTTCGTCTCCCGTGTCTCCCTGATCGCCCCGCACGACGGAATCCTCGACGCGCACCTGCTCCGCACTGTCACAACCCTGCCCACCGTCTACCGCACCATCGGCCCGCTGGTCGCTGGCGCCGCCGTACGCAAGACGGTCGACCGTTCGTCCTCCCCCGGCGAGCTCGTCCTGTCCGCCTCATCGCGACACGCGATCGAGGAGGACTACCGCGTGATCCGCGCGATCGAGACCCTCGGCCTGTACGACGGGGCCGCCCTGTGAGCCTCATGACCTCGACATCCCCCGGGCCGACCACGCCGATCGAAGCGGCCCCGCCTGTCGTAGTCGGGTGGCCGTCCGTTCTGCGGCTGCCGCACTGCACCCGGCTCCTCGGCGGCACCCTGCTGGGCCGGATCCCCCTCGGCATGGCTCCGGTCGTCCTCCTTCTCGCCGTACGGGAGCAGGGCGGCAGTTACACGCTGGGCGCCGCGCTGGCTGGTGCCTTCGGACTCGCTGTCGCAGCCGGTCAGCCCCTGCTGGGTCGCCTGGCCGACCGGATCGGCCAGACCATCCCCCTCGTGGCGGGTGCGCTGCTTTCCGCCATTGCCTTCACCGTGATCGCGGTCACCGGCACGGGCAACCTGCCCGCGGTGCTGACCGCCGCGGTGGTCGCCGGTGTCTCGGCCCCGCCCCTTGAGGCTTCCCTGCGCGCACTGTGGACCCACGTCGTACCCTCACCGTCCTACCTGCGAGCCGCCTACTCACTGGACTCCGGCAGCCAGGAACT
Source organism: Streptomyces sp. NBC_00239 (assembly GCF_036194065.1). Classification (NCBI taxonomy): domain Bacteria; kingdom Bacillati; phylum Actinomycetota; class Actinomycetes; order Kitasatosporales; family Streptomycetaceae; genus Streptomyces; species Streptomyces sp. NBC_00239. The sequence continues at coordinate 79,065 of NZ_CP108098.1, forward strand.
CGTCTACGTCGCGGGCCCGCTGCTCGCTACCGCAGTAACCGCCGTGGCGGGCTCCACTGCGGCGCTCCTGGCCACCGGCCTCCTCGGCCTGATGGGAGCGGCGGCCGTCGCAACCTCGGTCCCTTCACGGACCTGGCGACCGACGGCGAGAAGCGGGAGCGGTGTCCTTGGCGCCCTGGGCTCGGCCGGCCTGCGGCTCCTGCTCCTGGCCCTGATCGCGGTGGGTGCGTCGCTCGGCGCTCTCAACGTCGCGGCCCTGGCGGCCGCCGAGCGCTCCGGCGCCACCTGGCTCTCGGGGGCGCTGCCCGCCGCACTCTCGATCGGAGCTCTGATCGGAAGCGCCCTCTACGCATCCCGCCCCTGGCAGGCGAGCCCCGGCACGCAACTGGTCACCACCGGTGCTGGCTTCACTGCCTCCTGGCTGCCGCTGTGCCTCGACATGGGGCCGTACACCAGCCTCGCCCTTGCCGTGATCCCGGGCATGTTCTTCGGTCCGCTGCTGACCTCCGCCTACCAGTGCCTCGACCTCTTGGCCCGCCCCGGGATGGTGACCGAAAGCTTCGGCTGGCTTGTCTCCGCCTTCGGCATCGGGACAGCCCTGGGTACCGCCGCAGCGGGCCCCGGGAACGGTTCCTGGGCCGTCCCCGCCCTCGCGGCCGCCGTGGCACTTCCCTTGCTTCAGGTCGTCCGTCGCCAGCTCGACCAGTCTCGCCCCTCAAGGACGACGTCATGAGCACCGCCGTCAGCCCGCCGCTCACCAAATCGGCGTCCCGCCTGGACCACGTCTTTGCCACCACACGGGCTCAGGGGCGCGCAGCACTCGCGGCCTACCTGCCCGTCGGCTTCCCAACGTTCTCGCAGAGCATGGACGCCCTGCATGCCGTCGCCGCGCACGCTGACGTTCTCGAACTCGGAGTGCCGTTCAGCGATCCAATGATGGACGGGCCGATCATCCAGCAGGCCACGGCGCAGTCGCTTGCCGGTGGCTTTCGGATGCAGCACCTCTTCGAGGCAGCACGTCAGCTGTCGGCCACCTCGGCCGCCGCCCTGCTGGTGATGACGTACTGGCAACCCGTGGCGCGATACGGTCCGCATCGCTTCGCCGATGAACTCGCCCGCTCGGGCGCCGCCGGAGTGATCTTGCCGGACCTGCCCGTGGAAGAAGCAGGAGAGTGGCTGGCCGCCGCCAAGGCGCGCGGCCTGCACACCGTCTTCGTCGTGGCACCCAACTCTTCCGACGCCAGGCTCACTCGTGTCTGCGCGGCCGGCAGCGGCATGATCTACGCCCCGGCCGTCGCGGGCGTCACCGGCGCCCAAGGGCCGCTGGCCTCAGGGCTACCGGCCTTCGTCCAGCGACTGCGCGCTGTGACCGCTGTGCCGGTAGGCGTCGGCATTGGCGTATCGACCCCAGATCAGGCGGCGATCGTCAGCACCTTCGCGGACGCCGTGATCGTGGGTTCGGCGCTGATTCGGCGGCTCCAGACCGCTCCCGGCCCGGCCGGGGTGAGGGCGGCGGCCTCCTTGGCCCGAGACCTCGCCGACGGTGTGCGGCGCCCGTTGAGCAGCGCAGCCTGACCTGCTGCCCCATCCCCGTCTTCCCCTCGCCTCGACCTCGCCGTGCGGCCGGGGCTCCCATCACCACATGAGGACGAGCAATGACCCTTCACTCCGTGCGGTCCCGAACTGTAGCCGCGCCCCCGGCCGACTCGTCGGGATCCGACGACCAGCGTCCGGTCCTCCCCCGTGTCTCGTCAGCCGTCACCGACGTACCGGTCATGGACCGCGCCCTGGCGGTCTTCCTGCGCAAGCGAATCGCAGAAGCGGATGCCTACGGCTGCGCAGCCGAGCAGAAGGCGCTCGCCGGCGTCGGGGAAGTCCTGGCCGAGTTCGAGGCCAAGCATCCGCGGCATGCACAGATGGCCCACGACGACTTCTTCACCGCGCAGATCGACACGCTGCGCTGGGTCCTGCGCTGCGTCGCCACCGGCGCGTTCTCAGCGCACCCCGAGTTCCAGCCCGTCTTCAACCCGTCCATACCCGTACTCAGCCAATCCACGGAGTTCTCCTCATGACCGCCCCCCAGCACCCCAACCAGCCTCTTCCCCCCTACGGAGCCGTGCACGTGCCGCCCGCTCCGATACAGGGGCAGCGCCCTCACATCGGATACGTCCAGGGCGGGGTCATCCCGCAGTTCCCCTACGCTCAGCCCGGCTGCCGAGTCTGCGGCGCGGCGCCAGCCGAACGCATGGCGATCCGTGCGCATCAGGGCGTGCTGGTGTTCATGCGCTTCCACAAGCTCGACGGCCCGTTCTGCCACACCTGCGGGCGGGCCATGGTCCGCGACATGACGACCAGGACCCTTGTTCAGGGGTGGTGGAGCCCGTTCTCCCTGGTGGCGTTCACTCCGTTCACTCTCGTGTGGAACTGGATCGCCTACCGGAAGTTCACCAAGCTCCCGTCGTCCGCGGCCGCGCCCGGACGACGGGCGCTCTCCGAGGGGACCGCCCTGCACCAGCGGCCGCTGGCGTACGTCGCCGTCATCCCCCTGGTGTGGGCCATCTGGGTCATCCACGGGCTGATCACCCACGCGGGCTGAACGGCTCTTCCTATCCGGGGGTCGGCCTCCCACCGGAGCCGACCCCTTCGGCATGTCGTCGCGGCCGGCCCACGCCGGGCAGGGACAGATCCGGCATCGGCTCGGCAACCTCCCATTCGATCAGGTGAGCCCCCCGGCGCTGGTAATACGCCTGTTTGACGCTCTTGCGCTGCTCGTAGGATTCGCGGCCGCGGATGCCGTACACCTCGACGTAGGCGTGGGGAGCGACATCGGTCAGCACGAAGTCGGGGAAGACGGCGTCCGTTCCGTCGTAGCGGACCGGCTTGACGAAGGCTCGCCCGCTGGCAGCGAGAGCGTTGCCCATCGCGACCTCGTGGCTGGAGTCCGCCGGAATGTAGAGCCGGTTCACCAACATGGCGGCCATGTCGACGATGTTCAGGTGTCCCTTGGGGCTGAGCTCGACGAGGAAGAGGCCTACCCGACGGGCATCCTGCGCGTCGGCGGCCTCGGCGAACGCCGACCGGTAGGAACGGACCACCCGCTGGTGCAGGGCGGTAGACGCGTAGAGCGGGGCGCGCTGATGGGCGAGCGCAAACCGCACGCCGTACTGAGTCGGTGTGACGGTCTTGATCTCCCCGAGCATCAGGCCGCGATGCTCCTTGAGTCCGTGCCGCCCCAGCCGGGCCTTGAACGCCTCGAACGCCGCAGTGGTGCGCTCGGCGGTGTCCGGGTGGAACGGCGGCACGATGTGCAGGGCCGTGCTCGCCGGATCCTGGTTGATGGAACACCCCTCGATCTGCTCACACAGCCGTGCGTGACAGATCCACCAGTTGCGGCGCCGCCAGCGCGGGTGCCACGCGGTGAGCTGGGATTCCTCCCAGAGCCAGTGCAGCAGGCCCAGCAGCCCCACGGTGCGCCGGGCCCGGCCTCCCTCCTGGTGCTCGCCAGAGGTCTTGGCGACTGGAGGCTCCGCGAGGCTCCGCGCGAGGACCGTGTCGAGTCGGATAGAAACGCCGTTGTCGCCCTCCCGGATGGCCTCGGCACTGTACGCCTCCCGGCCGCTGAGGCCGGGGGCCAGCTTGTGGAATGGGCATGCCGCCTCGTGCCGCTCTCCATCTCCCGGCCAGCCGGCCAGGTGATAGCGGCCGGCGCGGCTGCACCGGATGACGAGACGAAGGGTGGGGTTCTGGCACAAGCACTCGGCGTGGCCGACCTCGGCCTTGGCCCGGCTGAACAGGGCGGCGTAGTCGCTCGCGTGCTCACGCAACCGCGCCAGGGGTAAGGTTCGTCCGCCCATCCGTACGCGGCCCTCTGCCTCGGCCATCGCCGCCCCCTCCGACTTCCACGTGATCCACTTCTGATGACCGTACTGGAGAAGGCAGTCCCCCGTTTCTCGGCCCTAACCGCCGGTTGTCGGTTCGTCGGCGAGGATGGATAAGAACGATCATCCAACCTGGGGAGGAAACGCGTATGGCCGACACCTGGATCCTGGGCACCACCCTGCACGAAAACCGCAGCGGGCAGCTCGTCCGAGCCGACGACGTCAGCCACCTGCTGGCCACCGGGGACAGCGTCACCGCTTCGAGGATCGGCTCCGACGACGCTGTGACCTTGGCCCACAAGGACGCCGTTGGACTTGAAGCCCCGGCACCGAGTCTGCCGGAGGACTTCCACCTCGCCCTGTTGGTCACGCTCGGCAAGGCCCGCAAGCAGGCCCGCGACAGTGAAGAGGACCTGGTGGTCGTCCCCGGCATCGACGACAACAAGGAGTGGGACTGGACTATCGTGCCGATCTCGGAACTCTGGACGGGCTAATCCCCGCCACGTCAGGCCGTGCGAGGGCGCTTCGCCAGATGAGGGATGCGGCGCTGGCCACCGAAGAGACCTCGGCGAGGCCACCTGCGGTGGGATACGCCTGGCGGTTTCAGGCCCCTGAAGGCGCGGCGGGTGGAGCGCCGTGGCGTTCCTCCTCCGCCTGGCGTACAAGGGCAGCCATCATGCGCAGGTCGGCGGCGGACGTCTGCTTGATGATCGAGGTGGGGGAGCAACCCGGCACTATGCCCTCGGCCCGCATCTCGCTGAGCACGACGAGTGCCTCGATTTTGTCCAGTGCGTGGGCGCAGGCGGCGTCGTCCAGAGCATGGGCTGCCGCTATCCCCGCCAGGTGCTCGGTGAGTTCCCGCTGCTGAAGGGCGTCGAGACTGATGGTGTCGCCGGATCGTAGTATGGAGAACCACGCCGGCTCCGGGGTGCTGTGCTCGTCGAGGTCTAGCCCGGCCGCAAGCAGCGCAGCCCGCAGCCTGGCGACGCGGACGAGCAGCTCGGCGTTGACGACCGTCTCCTGAGCCGCTGCTTGCTCCGGCGCAGTGGAGCGGGAAGTGGTGGCAGGCACCGATGTGGTGCGACGTCGGCGGAGCAGATGGAACATCCCCCGATCATGCCGAGTGCTTGCCTCTGGTTCCTAACCTCGGAAGCCATTACCGGCTGTGACAAGCCCCACGTAAAGCGTCGGTCCCGTGGAGCGTGACCGCTGTCTACAAGGCCGACGGCCGTCTGGGCTCCATCCCGTCCGTTCAGATCGCCACGGACCCGCACCGTGCGAACGAGGCCGACCCCCAGCCCCACATTCGCCTGAGCAGCCCGATGTCAGGGCGGAGGCCGTACCGTCCACCAACGGGGCGGCCTTGCCCATTCTCCGAGCCTGCTCCCTCCGGCTGGGAGCGGATTCGTCGGCGGTTCATCCGGTCATTGTGGTTCTGGCACCATCCAGAGCGGGGCCCGCCTTCCCCGCGCACCGGAAGCCGTCGTTCCGCACACGGAGATCCCAGTTGTCCAGTGATCCTCTGTCGGAGGAGGCCGCTCCGGCGCCGTTGGAGTTTCGCAACCGTCCCTGTGCGGGACGGTGTCACCCCTGGGTCGTCGGTACGAATCTCGCCGACTTCAGTGATGCGGACTTCGCCAAACTCGGCCGCGCCAACGGCACGCGAGAATGCAGGCGGGCCCGGAAGCCCCGAGCATGGCATGCCACTTGGACCAGCCCGGTACGGCTCATCCACTGCGGCTGCGCGCCGGATGGCTCGCCATCGTCGGGCACCACCACCGGCTCATCCTGTCGATCCTCGCCGGACGTATCCCAGAGGCGGTACTCGAACCGGGCGACGGCTGGCCGGAGTTGCACGCCGACCTGGACGCCATGATCGCTGAGCGCGCCCTGCCGACTCTTGCCCGGCCGAGCAGCGCCGGGCCGTAGGCTCGACGCCGTGGCAGACATCAGGAACACCCAGGGCTTCAAGGCCCTCCTCTCGCAGACCGAGGCCGAACTACTCACCCGCGGCCTGGACGTCGTACCCATCGGGGTGCGCAACGTGCTCGCCCACGCGGTGACCACGGTCGCTGAGCGCATGGGTATCCAGCCCCGCTCTGCCATGCGCTACATCGACCCCTCAGTCATCGCTGACCAGATCGCCAAAGCCGGTGCCGAGTCCACCGACGGCGCCGAAGAGGCCCACGGCATCCGGCCCTTCCGCCTGGAAAACCGCGTGGTGCCCACCGACCGGGTAGTCACCGGCCGCCCCCTGATGGCCCTGGCCCAGGCCGCCAAGTACGCCACCGCCAACGGCGACTCACGTACCGCGCAGCACGCCATCGACCTCATCTGCGAGATCGGTTCCGCCATCGCAGACTCGGACAGCGAGCTCGCGCCCATCCAGGCCGCCGTGCTGGACGAGACCGCGCAGATCCTGGACCGCGTCGCGCAGAGGATCGAAAGGGACGGGTGGAGCGTCTGCCCCTGCGGCGAAGACCACGGCCAGGCCCGCGCCGACAGCGCGGTCCCCGCCGTCATGCGCGCCGACGCCGACCTCGTACGCACCGTACGGGCCAGCATCGACCGCTGACGATCTACGCGCCAGCGGTGGCGTGCACCTACGGTCTGCCCGAGGTTGGATTAGAACTCCCCAGGAACGCGCAGGGTCACCCGCCAACGACCCGGGGCAGCTTCCTCGGCCGCGGTCGCTGTCGCACCGCGAAGGTCATCCTCGTAGTCGTTGTCAATATAGGAAAGCAAGCGCAGCTCCGCCTGCCCGGCGGAGTCGGCGGTGAGGACGAAGTCGGCGACCGCGACCGGTCGGCCCTCGGCGGGCCGCTCGATCCCTCGGTCCGCGAGCTTCTCGGCGTCCCACCGATCTTCGGGGACGGTGGTCAGGCTGGTCGGATACGTGGTGGGCATGGTGCTCCTCGACGTGCGCTGCGGTCAGGCCGCTAGGCCCAGGGTTATCTCGGGTGCCTCTGAGGAGGCAGGCATGTGAGGCAAGTGCCCTGTTCGAAAGCGTGCCTCACTGGTATCAGAGGGTTGTGAGGCACGTTGGTCACGTCAGGCAGCGCCCCCATCGTCATGATCACTGTGGATCAGCGCAGTTCTTCTTCCTCAGCCTCCCGCAGGACCGCCTTGGCCCGCTCCTCAAGGTGCTCCGGTGACGCCCCGCCGAATGCCGCTGCGAGAAAGCCGGCCCGGATGGAAGAGTCGCCGGGGCAGGGGCCGAAATAGCGGCCCATCAGATCGGCCGCCGCCGCCTCGGCAGTCAGGTGGACCACCACCTCCCTACGCGGCCACATATCGAGATCGGCCCCCCACACCAGGGCAGGCCACCAGCCTGAAGGGGCGTCAGGGCTCTTCTGAATCGTCAGCCTGAGCCCGGGGGCGGCATGGACGTGCCAGACCATCGGGCAGTCGGGACGGGAGTGCTCAGACCGCTGGAACCTGTATTGCCCGTCGCCAAGGCTGATGAGGGGCGCGCGGTAGCGCCGCATAGGCAGCCCCACTGACCGCGCCATAGCGTGCGCGCGCAACCTGAGCAGCGGCGATACCCACCTGAACCTGAACATCACAACGTTGCATCCCCTCAAGATCAGTGGGTTGGGTGACGACACCCAAGCCGTGAACACATGCTGCCGCAAGGAGGGTCGACCAAACGCCGACTTCGCCCATCGGGCGGCCCACTACTTGCCTTACGTGCATGCCAGTTGCAGACGCGCGCCGACCTGCACAGAAGTCCCCGGAACCCTAGATAACGATGGCTGGATCGGGTTTCCTGCCGCCGTGGTTGACCGGCCCGGCATAGCCCCGACGTTCTGCGGTTCAGCGGCCTTGCGGACTGGGGGTAGCGCAGCCTCGTTGGGCTGATCAGGCGGCCAGGCCGAGGAAGCGGGTCGGGTTCTCCTTCCAGGGGAGCTTTTTGCGGCGGTAGGCGTCGAAGGCGGTGCTGCGCAGGGAGTGCCGTGAGTGCAGGGCGACCGTCTCGGGCGGGCTGCCGGCGGCCAGGGCCTGCTGGATCCAGCCGCGGCGGAAGCTGTGGCCGGTGATGCGGCGGACGGCGGCGCGGGCCGCGCGGCGGGCGGTGCGCCAGGTCTTGAGAACGGCGTTGGCCTCTTCGGCGGTGGGCGCGGCGTCGGCGGCCGCGAGCGCTTCCTGCCTCGCCTGGGTTGCGGCGGCGCGCTCCTCGGGGGGCGGAGTGGGGGTCAGCTCGGCGGCGCGGGCGGTGGCCTTGATGATGTCGTTGACGGTGTCGGCGGTGATGCCGCCGCGGCGGCGGTCGTCCTTGGACGGCCGTCCGGCGGCCTTGGCGCCGATGTTGCCGTGCCGGTCGATACGGCGCAGCAGCGGGCCGGGGGTGAGCTGGCCGTCGTCGGCGAGGACGTCGAGCCATTCACGCAGGGCGTGGATGGGGCACAGTTCCTGGTCGGCGGGGGCGAGGATGCGCACTTCCTGGCCGCGCGCGGCCTGGTCGGCCTTGGAGCGACGGATCTTGATGATCAGGGCCTGGTGGGGGCGCTTGCGGCCGTCCTCGTCCTCGATCTGCACGGTGCGGATCTTGGCGTCGTGCAGGTTGAGGCGGGCGGGCTCGGAGGCGCGGGCGGCCATCCACCAGGCGATGAGCAGGACGGCGGCGTCCCGCTTCCCGCGCGCCGTGGTGCGGTCCAGGGTGCGCACCATCAGGCGCAGTTCGTCCAGGTCGACGGCGTCGGCCTGGAGCGGGCCGGGCTCCACCAGCGGGTCGTCGGCCTCCTCGCCGGCGCGGTGGCGGATGACGAGCTGGCAGGCCTTGACCTCCTTGTCCGACAGCGGCTCGCCCTGGATGGCGCGCATCGCCCGCAGGGTGCTGAAGTGGGCCTCGATCGAGTTCGCGGGGTGGCCGCGGTCGCCGAGGTCGGAGAGGTAGGACAGCACCGCGTTGGGCTCGTCCTCGGCCCAGTCGTAGGTGGCGCACCACAGGGCGTACGAGCGCCAGCGGCTGGCCCGGGCGTTGCGGCTGCTGCGTGGGACGGCGTCGCTGAGCTTGCGGGCGGCCGAGGCGGAGATCCGCTCGCCGGCCGGGGAGACGATGTCCGGCTCGGCGCGGCGGCGGCGCCGTACGGCCGGAGTGCGGCCGGGGCCGACGGTGGGGACGAGCTCGGTCGACGTCATGACGCGGGCTGCTCCTCGTGCGCGCGGGCGGTGATCTCGGCGGAGGTGTCCAGGCAGGGTTCACTGCCTGGGAGCGGTGCCTGGCCGGCGGCTTGGCAGCGCTGCACGGTCACGGCGTGGGCCCGCAGGGCGGCGGCGGCCGGGTCGGCGGCGAGACGCAGCGCGCGGTCACAGGCCAGGCAGGCGGTACCGCACAGGGAGCGCTCGAAGTCGTGCGGGCTCACGGGCAGGGTGCCGCACGCCATGCGCCACCGACCGGGGCGCTCCTGGCGGGCGGTGTGGTCGAGGCGGCCGCCGTGGACGCGGACGAGCCTGGTCTCCGTCTCCACCCTGGCCAGCACTTCGGCCATCTCGTCGCGGATGACGACCGCGGGCCGACCGGGCCCGGTCGGGTGCGCCGGTAGGGGCTGCCACATGTCCACCGTCATCTGCTCCCCCGCTCCTCTCCGGCCTTCTCACAGAATTCGTTGCGTGAGCCGGATACCTGCGGACGCCGCTTGTCGTGTCCCGGTCGGTTTCTGATTCCGGCTAAGCAGAGAGTATCCGGAATCAGAACTAGAGAGCCCCCTCGACACGACACCGTCCACATTTCAACCGATCACCACGCGGCGGGGGCCGGTGAATCTGCATCACGGCGGCAGAAGCGCGTTTGAGCGCCTTGACCCACCAGCGATACAAGAGGGCTTGGAATACACATCGCGCCTCTGTGCGCCATGCAGCGAATAACCCCTGTTCAAAGTGGGTTACAACTCACGCGATTAGACTTCAACTCTTATCGTGTTTGAGTTGAGTTGTATTTGCCGGAGCAGTCCTCTACCGTGCGGGAGAACTCAGTGGCCAGCAGGCGGTGCCGGTGCACGGACCGCCGTACGCACCGGGAAATCTGCGACCCGGGGCCGAAAGACGGAGGCGACGATGAGCCGCACGATCCCCTATACGCACTGGGCGTACTTCCCGGACCGCGCTGGCGCCGAGACATGCGCCGCAGAGCTGGCGGACTACGTGACCCGTATCAGCGAGCCGGATCCAGACCTGACGCCGCAGTGGCTGCTCTTGGCCGCGCGGGACGTTGAGATCGCCGGCCTTCAGCAGCGGCACCGAGAGGTGGAGGCGATCGTGATCCGTCACGGCGGCGACTACGACGGTGGAGAGGCGACGTACGAGTCCGGGCGGCCCGTGACGGACCCGATGATCGTTCAGCGTGACCAGGGCTGGGGAAACGGAACCACTCGATGACCACCACGACCACCCGCCCCGGCCTGGCTGCCACCGACGACCCGTGGATGGCCCGGAAGATGATGGAGGCCGGATTCGGCGGCGCCGACTGCGACTTCCCGGACTGCACCAACGGCCGCGCGCCGCGCACAAAGGGCAAGCCGGGCCGCCGCCCAAGTTCTGCGTCCAGCACAACAACCCGCGCGACCGGCAGCTCGCCTACCGAGCCCGCAAGGCCCTGGAGAAGGAGCGCGCGGCCGCACCGGAGCCCGTGCCGGTCCAGCAGGCCGTAGCTCAGGGGGCCCGCGAGCAGCAGGTCCTCACGACGCTGCTGCCCAGGGTGCTGACCGCGCTGGAAGCCGTGCACCAGGGGCAGCAGGCCGGCGCCGACACCGCCGCGGTCGCCGCCCACATCGCCGAGGTCAACAGCGCCGCAGATGAGCGGGTCCGCCAGGCAGAGGAACAGCGCGAGGAAGCCGCACGGGACGCCGGGCAGGCCCGCGAGGAGGCAGCCCGCAGCGAGCAGGCTGCGGCCGACGCACACGCGGAGCAGCAGGCGGCGCAGATGGAGGCGGCCACCGCGCTGCGCGAGGCCGCCGACGCCGACGCACGTGCCACGGCGGCCGGCGTCGCGCTCGACGCGCTGTCCGACACGCACCGGCAGCTGCGCGACGCTCACCACGAACTCAGCGGAAAGCACGAGGAGCTGTCGAAGCGGCACCAGGAGCTCGAACGCACCCTCGCCGCCCTCGCGAGCGAGCACGGCACCCTTCGCACCGAGCACGGCCGACTTCAGGGAGAGGCCCAGGCGCTGCACGTGCGCGTGAAGGAGCTGTCAGGGGAGAAGGCCCGCATCGAGGAGTCACAGCGCAGCACGGCCGCCGATCTTGCCCGCGTACAGAGCGAGAACACCGGCCTGGCCGCCCGACTCGGCGAACTCGGAACACACCGCGAGGAACTCAGGGAGACGATCGGCCGACTGAACTCCCGGCTCGACGAGGACCGCGTCCGGCATCGTCGGGAGATGGCCGCCCTCCGCGCGCAGCTCGATGCGGCCCGGCGGGCGGAGGTCGAACCGACCTCGGCCGCCGGACACGGTGCCGGTCCGGCTCCGGCCGCCGGTCCGGAGTCGGGCGACGGCGACGGCGACGAGGACACGGAGAGCCTTGGGAACCGGGAGGTTCCGGTGGCCATCGTCGACCTGGGGATGCACGGCGGGGCGGGGTGGACGCTGGTGCGCTACGAGGACGATCACAGCGGCTGGCGGGTGCTGCGCGACGGCGAGATCGCGGGCAGCATCCAGCCCGAGCACTCCCTGCACGGCACCTCGCTCCTGGGTTGGTCCGCCCGGACCAGCCACGCCATGCCGCTACGGCCAACCCACGGCCAGAGGCACTTCGCCAACCGTGAGCAGGCCGCGGGCGCGGTCGTCCGAGACGGCCTGCGCCGGCCGTCCGGCACGGCGACGGCGGTGGCCGCCTCCTTCACTGCTCTTGGCGAGCCGGAACAGAATGCTCTGGTCGCCGCGGTGGTCCCCCTGGCCACCGCCACTCCGGAACGCGGCGGCAGGCTGGTCCGGCTTCCCCAGGCTGTCCGCGATGCCGCCCTGCGGACCGCGCTGCGCGTGCCCGGCGAACGGGACCTCCAGCAGCTGACCGCCCTCGACGCCGCGGAGCTCGGCCGCAGTAAGGACTCTCGGCAGCTGCTTCGCGCGCTTCAGGGCCTCGCCCCGGCTGATGCAGGGGAGAGCGGCCCGGTGGACCTGGGTACGTTCGGCGGCCGCACGTGGCGGCTGGAGCCCGACCTCGCCTATCGGGGCGGCTATCGCGTCCTTGCCGACGGCACCGAAGTCGGTGCTATCGCCCCGGTCCGACGCCGCAAGAGCGACATCGTCCGGTGGACGGCCGAACACCGGCGGCGGCCACTCGGTCGGGGCCCCTCCCACAGCGGCCGGAACACCGCTGCCCACGCCGTGATCGCGGCGGAGGGCGCGTGGGTGCCGCTGCCTGACCTGGACGACGAGACCTACCTGCGTATCCCGGCCGGGCTGCGCTCCAACCTTTTCGGCGCGGCCAGCCGCATCGACCTGCGGCGCGGCCGGCTCGCCCAGATTCAGCCCGGCGCCTACCGGCAGGAGCTCCACGCCGCACTCATCCAGGCAGGGCGTTCGGCCACCGGCCGGATCCGTGGCCAGCACCTGGCCGTCCTGCTCGACGCCGCCCGCGAGGACCTCGGTGCTGCTGGCAGCGCACCCGCCCAGCGGCTGTATGAGGCGCTCCAGCAGATCCGCGTCACCCTCCTGTCTGGCGAGGGATCCTTCACCTGAGAGCTGGCGTAGGGGGCCGTGCCCCAGCCTCGGGAGGTCTCCGATGAGCCTGAGCACGGTACTTGTCGTCTGAGCACGACATCTGTCGTACGAAGCCTTGACCTGGGTAAACGCCCTGTTCGGAGCGCCGCATGCCGCTCCTTCGGGAAGATTGACGACAAGTACGGTGCGAATCTGCCGACAGATGTCGTGCAACTTCGCGGGACGATCGCAGGTCGGACGGCCGGCGTACGACAAGTACCGTGCTCAGTCTCATCCGACCACCTTCAGCGGAGACATCAGACATCGCATCTGCTCTCGTGGGCGTGGGCGAATTTCCTACTAGGAAAAGATGCGTGAACAGCCGGTAGTCTGCTGCCCGTGACCACATGGGTGTCCCGACCCGTGAGCCTGAGCACGGTACTTGTCGTCTGAGCACGACATCTGTCGTACGAAGCCTTGACCTGGGTAAACGCCCTGTTCGGAGCGCCGCATGCCGCTCCTTCGGGAAGATTGACGACAAGTACGGTGCGAATCTGCCGACAGATGTCGTGCAACTTCGCGGGACGATCGCAGGTCGGACGGCCAGCGTACGACAAGTACCGTGCTCAGTCTCAACCCGCTAGCAGGAAAGCGCAGGTCAGCGACGACGATGCGACGCCTCCGCAAGACGCCGCCACCGACAGCCCGAGAAGCGCGCCCCGCGCGGCAGGCTCCCGAGGAGCCGCCGCGCGCATTGGCCGCCCGGCTGTATGAGCTGCACCGCGAGGCCAGCAGCGACGAGGGGTATCTGGAGCTCTGGCCCGGCGACCGCGAGCTGTTTGGCGTGCTCGGCTTCGCCCAGGAGCACGCCCACCGGCTCAAGGGTGAGGCGTATCGTGCGGCCGCGGTGTTGCGTATGCAGCTGGCCGAGTGGCTGCGCCTTGCCGCAGATCCATTCCAGCTCTCCGCGATCGACGATGCCCGCGCCAGCGGCACCTCGTGGAGGGAGCTGGCTCTCAAGCTCCGGTACCTCGATCGGCTCGGGGAGCCGAACGCCGGCAGCGCGATGAACCTTCGCAAGCGGCTGTACGTCGCCGTCAACGGCCAGCCCGGCGACCGGCGCCAGCCGCAGGTCGCCGACCTGATCGACCGGCGGGCCATGGAAGCGCGGCTGGCGGAAGCACGATTCATCAAGTCAGGGGAGACGCGCTATGCCGAGCTGGACGCGGCCGCGCGAACTCTGCTGAAGCACTACGCGGCAGGAGAGATCCGTTCCGACCCTGACGACGATGGGTTCTGGCTGGAGCAGCTCGCTGAGGTGGTCGACGACCGCCGAGATGCTTCAGAGCGCGCCAACCTGGTGGTGTACGTGCGGGGAGTGATCCGTGAGACGTCCGCGTACGCCAGGAGGAGCGAGCAGCCGCCGGCAACCACAGACCAGGCGCGGCAGGCCCTGGAGGCTGCCACCGCACTCGTTGATCCGTCCGGCTGAAGCTCCCCACAACCGCTGACGAAGGCCCGGATCAAGAGTCGATCCGGGCATCCCACAATTCGTCGAACTCAGCCGTAGGTCACCAGGAGGATGAAGGCCACCATGAAGACGGCCATGACCAGCAGCCCGGCGAGGCATGATTGCGCCCCGGCATCGGCTCGCTGGCGTTCGTGCTCCTGGAGCCCGCGCCTCACACCGCGCGCTACGGCGCGCTCAATCTCCCTTTCGTCCACTCTTCCCCCTCCGTGACGACAGGCCGACTTCCCTCAACAGCTGACAGGCGAGTATTACTCCCGTAATACTGGGGCCATGAGTGAAGACAACCCGAAGGTATCGCGCACCTCGATCTCCCTGCCGACGGAGCTCCTGGAAGCGCTCAACCGTCGCCAGCAGGCCAAGGACATCCCGAGCCTCTCGGGCCACATCACGGCCCTTCTCCAACGTGAGATTGAGGCCGCTGAGGTGGATGCCACCCTTCAGCGCCTGTTCCCTGGGAGCTCTCCCGATCCCGAACACTTCGCCTGGGCTGAGCGAGCTCTCGGCGGCGGCGCCAGCACGGACCAGAGCAGCGCAGCGTGATCGGCGGCCGGATCCTCGACACGAGCGCGTTGACCGCAGCCGCCCGCGGCAGCCTCTACATGCAAGCGCTGCTGTCTGTCGCCCACCAGCGGGTCATCCCGCTGCTGGTGCCTACGACTGCGCTCAGCGACGCCTACGCCGACCTCAAGCCGGACGCTCAGCAGGCATTGCACGCCATCGCGCAGTTCCCCATGCTGACGCTCGCTCCACTCTCCGAAGAGGACGCCCGCGGAGCGGGAGCCCTCCGTGCCGCTCACCCCCAGGTGAACTCCGACACAACCGCGGGCCACGTAGCCTTCCTCGCGGCTGCCCGCGAGTGGCCGGTGATCTCTGCGGACGGTGGCCGGCTCCGCGCTCTCTACCCCGACATAGAGGTGGAAGCTCTCCCGTAAGACGTACCAGGGCGACATGCGTCCATCCCGTTTCTCCGTTCTCCTCACAGTGTGAGGAGAACGCCCTCAAGTCGTCAGGTCGCCATACCGACGCGGCCGCGTCAGCACCGACTCGACGGTTCCATCCGCCAGCACTGGCAGAATACGAGCCGTCTGGGCCACCCCCAGAGCAAGTTAGGGAGCATCCGTGAGCACGATCGTCAGACAACGGAATCTAGAAGCAGCGAAGGGGGGCGACTTCCCGATCGCGCACACGCCGGCGGAGGGCTTTGAGCTTCCCAACGGTGAAACCAAGGTATTCGTCGTCGGGATGCTCAAGGGCGGGGTCGGCAAGACCCGCCTCTCGATGCTCATGGCCTTCTTCCTGGCGATGCTGGGGTTCCGCGTTGTCTTCATCGACGCCGACTCCACCAGCCAGTCCGCCCACCTCTGGAAGACGCGCGTGGAGGGGCAGGGCCAGAAGCTGCCCTTCGACATGATCCCCTACCCCCTCGACGACCTGGACCGCAAGATCGACGAGTACCGGAGTCGCGGAGACGTTGACTACGTCATCTGCGATATCGGGGGAGGCAATACGAACGCCTTCATGGCGGCAGTCCGTCGGGCTAGGAAGCTCATCATCCCCATCGGGGCGGACCAGTCTGAAGTCGACCGCCTCAACCCGACGCGCATGGCCGCACAGGGCGCGTCGACCATGAGCACCGTCGGCGGCTGCGAGATCTACGTGGCATTCAACAAGATCGACCGGCGCCGGAAGAAGAAGTCGAACCAGTTCCGTAGTGTGCTGGAAGGCGAGGCTCAGGAGGGTGGCGCCTACCCGCTGTGCTTCACCGAGATTCCGCAGCTGGCCGCCTACGCTGATGCCTACGGGCACCTGATCGACGACTTCGACTTTCAGGGGGAGTTCGAGATGCTGGACTACCTCCTGCACGAGACCGGGATCTGGGAGTTCAAGCGCCTAGTCGAAGAGTTCGAAGACGATGAAGAGAGGGTCGAGGTCTGATGTCCAAGCAGGCCCCAGCCGCCGAGTCAGGGCAGCGACGACGGCGGCGTGTTCAGCCTCAGGTGGCTGCTCCCCTCCCCGGCGGTGTACCGGAGTTGACTCCGGAGAACATCCACAACACAGCAGGAACTGGCGTACCCGTACCCGATGACTCCGCGGCAATGTCCCCGTCGGAGGTCGGCACGCAGACGCCTGTTGACGCACCGCAGGCTGATGACACTGCAACAGCGAGCACTGCCGGAGCGGCTCTTCCTGCGCAGGCCTCACCGAAGGGCACCGCTGGCAGCCAGCCTGCGGCGCTTGAAGGGACGGTCGTTCCGAATGACCCGGCGGAACAGTTGGACTTCTACGAGGCCCAGGTCTTCGCGGCTCGTCGAGACCTGATCGCCGATGTCCATCGGTACGAGGACCGGCTTCAGAAGCCCCTCCACGGCATCAAGTCCAACAAGCTCTGGCAAACCAAGGTGGCTGGCGACGGCAAGCCGTTCAGGTCCTGGTCGCAGTATGTCGAGGAGCGATTGCCGGACATCTCGCTGGCAACGGCTGACCGGATCATCGTGCACGTGCCGATCGAGCGGGCGCTGGGCACCAGGACATCGGTACGTCAGGACGAAGTCCTCTGGCCCATCTTCCGTGATCGCGGGGCGTCTGCGGTTCTTGAGACCTGGAACAAGGCGATGGAGCTTGGTCGCCCCACCCCTGAGAATCTGCGGATCGCCCGTGACCAGCTCGGGTTCGGGAAGGACGAGAAGCTGGAACTGGCGACGCCAGCACGGGCCGAGCTCGGGTCACCGGTGCAGAGGGCAGAGAAGCAACTGACGCAGCTGAAGAAGCTCCCCCTCGGTTCCATCCGCTCCTCGGCACCCGACGAAGCCAAGCGCTTGGCCGGCGAACTGCGTTCTCTGGCCGACCAGCTCGAATCCGACGTCGAGACGCCGTCTGAGAATGGCAGCACCGTGTAGCCGTTCTCCTCACACTGTGAGGAGACATCAGCCCCTGGTTTCCGCAGGATGGAGCCAGGGGCCTCGTCTTGCCCCTGGTACGGACCCGTTATCTCGTCCCGCGTATCTCGTGTGTCACTTCAGCGCCTCTTCGTCGTAGGTTGGCTCTTGTCGTTCGAAAGATCAGCGGACGGGGGCGCCACGCTTTACGCCCCCCAGCTCCGGGGCTGGAACGACGACTCGGCACAGTCTGGAGGAGGCGTCAGGTGGGGAATCTGGACGGGGTAGCAGCGCCCGTCGCGGCAGTGAGCCTTGTTCTTTTGATCATCGTGTCCGCTCTCGCTCTGCGCGGGGCCCGAACAAAGCGAACTGCGCCCTCCGGACCCGCTGAACGAGCCGAGCGTTCCAAAGCACGCCGCGACGCTTGGCGGCGCGGTCTGAGCATCACGGCCTTGGGCGCCGGTTGCGTGATGCTCTTCGCCATCGCCGGCACTGCGGGCTGGCTCAGCTTCGCCGCCCAGCGCGGGTACGCGTTCTCCCGCAATGGCCAGAACTGGGACGCGGCCACCGGCTTCGCGTTGCTGCTCGACGCGGGAACCCTCGGCCTGAGCCTCTTCCGATTCTTCGAAGCCCTGACTTTGCGGTCGAGCGCCCTGACACGCCTGCTCCTCGTGGCGTTCGTGGGCGCTTCGGCTCAGATGAACTACCTGCACGCGCCGGCCAGCGAGAGCGGCGTTGTGGACTTCGGAAGCCGATTCGTCGCCGTCATCCCTCCCTTGGTGTACGCGGTGCTCCTTGAGATGCTCCTGTTCAAGGTCGAGCAGGTCATCATGGGAAAGAGACCGAAGCGACGCAAGGACCGCGAGCGCGGCTACAGCTTGCTCCTCTGGATCCCGTTCGTCGGATACCCCCGCGAGATGTGGAAGGCGTGGCGTCAGGACCTGCACCGGACACTGGAAAACGTACGAGCCCCTGGATCGCTGAAGCCCCCTATAACTCAGCAGGTCTCCTCCCCGGCGCGAAGCGAAACCGAGCGGGCCGCTCCTCATCATGCGCAGCCGGAACTTCCCACACCGCGACGAGAGGTCTCGCCGCTTCCGGAGCCCGGTGAGCTCGTACATGCAGAGCCACCCACGTTGACCCCCAGCACGACTTCGAACCCTGCCATTTCGCATACTTCTGGCGGGACAGCGGCTTCCGAGCGGCTGACTCGACCTCTCCAGACGACTCCGACGTCGGATCAGGTAGCTCCTAAGAGGCCGTCACTCAAGCACCAGCTCTTCGAAGGCCTGGTGCAAGAGATGCGCAGCGGCGTATGGGACGCGGTCTCGGAGGACCCGATAGCGAGGACTGCTGCTTGGGTCCGAGTCAATGAGCGGCTTGGTCAGGAACGCGGCGAAGAGACGTTGCTCGCCTACAACTCTGCCCGCAACGCATTCCGCGACCTGACAGCAGACCTGCAAGCGGCGGCGGTAGCGATTCGTTCGGAACTACGCGACGCTGCTGTACACCAGCGTCCGATCGAGGGCCCGGCTGCTGATGCAACGGCGCTACGTGAGCGGAGCGAGGCCGGGAAGGAACAAACAGTGGGCCTGCCTGTTTGACCAGGCACATCAGCGGCCAGTTCATAGCCGACCGTGAACACCATGCTGCGCGAGCTGAGCTCCGATGACCAGCCACCTGCCAGTCTTCCGGGCTCTGACCCGGAAGGTTGACCTCCGGCGCCCCGCCCGCCAAGGTCCCGCTGTACGGCGGCTTCGCCCGAGCGGCGGTCACGGAGACCCAAGCCCAGCTGGCGCCGAATGACTCTGCGTCCACGGAGATCTGAGCAGGCGATCAGAGAATTCCGTTCCAAGACCACGGCTTCGGACCGGATCGACCGCGCAGGCAGTCGATCCGGTGCTGGGCCTCACCGATCCATGCCTCGTTGCTGGCCGCGTGCTGGGCCGCGTACGTCGTCATCCGCAGCTCTCGGGCGCCTGCGAGGACGGGATAGCCCTCCCACTCCGTTACGTCGTACCCGTACATCGCACAGAACTGGGCGTACTCGTGCTCGCTGACCGCGCCTGTGGTCCTCGCGCGCACCGCGGTGGAGACGAGATCCCACTCCGGAGGCCCTACGGAGAAGCGCTCCAGGTCCATCATCAGGACGCCGTCGACCGTGCGGACGATGTTGCCCGGCCAGGCGTCACCGTGCACAGCCCGGTCGGGGAGACCGGCCGGCCGTTCGGCCCAGGCTGCTGCGAGATCGCGGTGCAGGCCGTGCAGCCACTGCCTGTCATCGTCGCGGATCGTGGTGGCCGCTTCCAGCCGTTCCCTGATCCGGACGAAGGGATCGAGATACCCCAGTTCGATGTCCGGCGTCGGCAGGGAGTGGAGCTGCGCGAGGAGTTGGGCGACCTCCTGCGCGGAGCCGTGCTCCTGCGGAGGAAGCTCCACCCAGAAGGTCACCGGCCGGCCAGCCGCCTCGACCGGCTGCTCCACGTCGACCAGGCGGACAGCCGGGACGTTCTCCTGGGCGAGCCAACGTGCGACGCGCACCTCACGGGCCGCCGCAGCACTCTGTCCTTCCCGGGCGACCCGTACGATCACCCGCTGATGGGGCAGCCGCCATATCTGGTTCTCGGCCAGGCGCAGAGGTTCCGCTCCGTCGGAGTCGAATCCGGCCGCGGAACATGCCTGCTCCAAGACGTGACGCTCAGGTGCGTCTGCCGAAGAAGTCATGCGGAAACAGTAGCGGCGATCCGATCCCGCAGCGCCGAAGCCTCCTGAATCGTCCGGTGCTTCGAAGCGAAGCGGCCGAGCTGCCGCAGGTCGTCGGCAGCTCGCCGGGAGGTGAGTCGGCCAACCTCGTCCAGGGCGTCGTGGCCGAGCGCCGCCGCCTGGCGAGGGTCGCCCTTGGCCATGAGCAGGGAAGCCAGCTTGGTCCGCGAGATCGCGCGGGACCGCTTGTAGGCGTCCGTGTGTCCCTTCACCGCTGTGTCGAATCGCCGGGCCGCCCGGCCCGGGTCCTGCCCGGCCAGGATCGCGAGGTCGAACAGGGCGTGAGCCGTGTCCCCGTTGTGCTGCGCCTCGTCGTAGTAGGCCATCCACGGCGAGTCTTCGGCGGGCCGGGCCCGGGTGAACGCTTCATCCGCGGCGCCGACGGCCGCCATCGTGTCGCGGACGTTGCCCATCTTCCCGAAGGCTCTGGCCCTCGCCGTGTGAAGCATCGCCTGCTCGGTCGGCGTCAGACGGTCGGAACGTACGAGCCCCTTCTCGGCGTAGGTGAGGCCGTCATCGGGCGCTCCGATCCATACGGCTTGCCGCGCGAGGAACGAGTACGTCTTGGCCCGCAGATGCCAGTCTCCGGCCTCCTCGGCGCAGTCCGCTGCAAATCGGAACGTCTGGGTGGCTTCATCGTGGTGGTAGGCGTCGAAGGCAGAGGCGCCGACCACGATGCCGAGTCGCGATACGGCGGCGAACAGCTCGGTTCGTAGGTATTCGGGGAACTGGGCTTGCAGCAGGCCGGCCGACCACTGCATCGCGCGGGCGGCCACATCACGCACGACGCCACCGCCGCCCAGCTCATTGTCCATGCCGCTGATGGCGGTGGCCACGGCCAGGACCTGGTCGATGTGGGTCGGGTTGACATTTGTCGGGAGAGACAGCTCGGCGGGCGCGAAGACGTCGGTGAAGTTTAGAGGGGCTATGGCGGCGAGGCCGCCGATTTGGAGGAACGAGCGTCGAATCACGGGCTCATGGCTCCCAGGGCGAAGAGTTGGTTCGTCTCTGCCCAGGATGCGGCCTGTCGGCGCATGACCGTGCCCCTCCGCCCTGCGCGTGGAAGCCTTATCGGCATCAGCCCGGCTTTTATCGGCATCACGGTTACCGAAGGCCATCGGCCACGCCCGGTCAAGGAGCCCTCCCGTGCGAAGGACATCATCGAGCCGCTGAACCACGTCGCGACGACAGCTCGGGTACTTGCCCTTCTCAATCGACAAGATCATGTCGTCGCTGACCTGCACTAACCGCCCCAGCTCCTTGGCTGACAGCCCTTGCTCCAGGCGCAGTCTGCGCAGCTCGTTCCCGAACCACTCCTGCGGGGATGCCCCCGGATCGAGCTGCTTCATTGGCTGCGGCATGTTCTGCCCCCGAAGTCGTTGATGCCGAACTCTTCACCTCTCGGCATCAGGCTCTGCACGTTCTCGGTGCGCTCTGCCTAAATGGTTGCTGATCGGTTCTAGTCCAGTACACACCGCAACCCACCCCTGCTGAAGGGGTTCTGGCAGAACGGAGGAAGCAGCGATGGAACTACTCCTAGACACCCGCGAGCGGGCCGCTTCTGTTCGAACCACGTCCAGGAGCGTGGACGGTCAACTCGACATGAGTTTCAATGTCCGGGCTGAGGACCTGGGAACGGTGCGGGACATCGTCGCAGCGCACCTTTGCTGGTGGCACGTCGAGGAGAGCACCGCGTTCCGCATGCTGACCGTGGTCAACGAACTTCTCACCAACGTCTTGCAGCACACCCCAGCGGATGCCGACGGGTGCCGGATGGCCAGTCTGCTCCTCCAGAAGGTGGCGGACGGCGTCACCGCCATCGTCCGCGACCAGGATCCCTGCCCCCCTGTGTACTCGTCACCGGACCCCCTGGCCGAGGAGGGGCGCGGGCTGATGCTGCTGCGGGCCCTGGCCGACGACACGTCCGTCTCCGTGACCCCAGCTGGCAAGGACGTGTGGGTCTTCATAGAGACCCCGGAAGCGACCGAGCACTTCTAGCCCCCCCACGGCCGGCTTGGCCCTCTCCAGGAGTTCCGATGTCCCTCACCGTTCTGGTTCCGGAGAACGACGTGCTTCCTCCGCCAGCCGACGAGCCCAGCACACCGCAGTGGACCCCTCCACTCGATGCAGAGGGCTTGAGGTTCGTCCTGGAACGGATCGAGAAGTGGAAGCCGCTCGATGTGGAGGCGGTCTTTGACGACCTCGATACGGCGATCGGCAACCAGCCGCCGCCCGTCGCGACGACCGGCGCCCTGGTCGACCGCCTGCGCGGCCACTTGAAGCAGCTCAGCGATATCGCTGTCGCGGACGAGCGGTACCCGCCCACCGCGGAGATGGTCCAGCTCGTTGCACGCGGGGTCCCCGTGCGGGACGAGCGCACGCCGGCCGACTACCGGCAGGCCGTCGGCCTCGCTCGTCGTCTGGCTTTCGTGACCTCCGACTTGGTCGAAGAGCTGATCGAAGCGCGGTACATCAAGGGGGCGGAGTGATGCACGACCCCAGTTCCGCCCGGCACCCGGCCGTGACCGCCACGGCGATAGCCCTCCCGCAAGACGCGTACGACTTCGAGTTCTACGAGCGGCGGATCTCCGATTCCTGGCTCCTGGAGAAGAGCGTCGCTGTGCGCACCATGCGGATGCCGTTCCTCGCGGTTCCCGTCGGGGGCACGAGGCGCGGCGGGGACTACCCGGTGTCGTGTCTGTGCTTCGGGCTCGCGGTCCATGACCTTCTTCTTGAGCAGCCAGGCTTCCCTGACCTGCGCGTCCGGTGGTCGCCCTACCCGGAGACCTGCTTCGTTGTCGAGTGGGGAGAGAGATCACCGACGCTCTGGGGCGACCGAGACGCCACCACCCTGGGGCGCTTCTACGGCTACAGCGAAGCAGCCATCGCCGCCTTCATAGCGCGGCACCACAAGACTCCCTCTTCGGCCGTGCCCGAACCGTGTTCCCCCACGGCACCGTAGCTCGCCGAAGAGGGCCCAACTTCCCGCCCGAGAGGACGAGCACCATGTGTGCGCACAACCCGCCGTGCCCCACGGCTGAGGCTCCCGACAGGGAGGCCGCGCGGCCCCTCGCGCATCGGCCCGAGCAGGGCTGGAGCCTGCTGTGTAACGGCGTCCTGTTCTTCGAGGACACAGGCGAACTGCTGCCCGACGGCCGGATCATCGCCCCGCATCGACCGCTCACCACGGCGGCGCGCGGAGGCTGCAAGGCCACGGTCCTCACCTAGCAGTCCGGCTTCGCATCACACCCGCCCTCGACCTGCCCTGACCTGGAGACCTGCGTGAATCCCGTCCAAGCCCCGGCCGTCGCTCTCCGGGAAGGCCGGTTCCCCGACCACCCGACGATCGTCGTCACCGCCAGCGGGCTTCAGTACGACGGCGGCCACCGCGACGATCAGGCCGACCCGGACTTTCAGGTGCTGTGGGAACACTGGGGCGGTACCGGCGACGGTATACCGCTGTACGGCGAGTTCGACCCGGAGATCCAGCGGCAGGCCGCCGACCGGCTGCTGTGCGCCTACTGCCTCAAGAGGCCCGAGCGCTTGCCCGGCGAGGGCATGCTGTGGCTCCTGCGGGCGGAGGCCGGCGAACGCTCCTGGCCGGCCGACATAGAGACGACGACCCCACCGATCTGCGATCTGCACGCACGGCTCGCTCTCCAGCGGTGCGCGACCCTGCGCCGCGGCTACCTCGCGGTCCGCGTCAGCGAGGTCGAGCGTGTCGGGGTCCTCGGCACCGTCTTCACGGGAGGAGGTCCGAACGGTCCT
This sequence comes from Streptomyces sp. NBC_00239, assembly GCF_036194065.1. Lineage (NCBI taxonomy): Bacteria > Bacillati > Actinomycetota > Actinomycetes > Kitasatosporales > Streptomycetaceae > Streptomyces > Streptomyces sp. NBC_00239. Next base: position 102,525 of record NZ_CP108098.1, read on the forward strand.
GACGAACTCGTCCGCTTCACCGAAACTGACCGCCTGCCCTACGTCCTTGCCCGGTATCTCGTCCTTGGACTTCGCGGAGCCGAACCGGACCCCACCTTGCATCCGGCTCTGGCTCCGCCTTCCGACCTCCTGCTCATGGAGACGCCGTGACGCCGCTCCCGCCGCCCGACCCTGGGTTCATCTCGGGAATCGCGATCGACACCCGCTTCACCGCGAGTGGGACACCGGTCGTCACCCTGTACCCCCCGCATGCCCACGCGCTGAACGCCGGCGTGGGGAGCGCCATGCTGGCCATCGCTTCCCGTCTCGGCCTGCGCTACGGCCGACACCTTCCGAGGACCGGCGAGTACATCTACGACCTGTACGAGGGCTGGTTCCTGGACTACGGCCACCCCCGGGACGTCTTGCACTTCACGCCCGATTTCCTGTGGCCGCACGTGGTTCGGGGGGCCGGCGGGGCCGTGGTGGCCGTCAGCCTGGAGCACGAACCGCGGCCCGTCGAAGACGAACGCATCCTGACGGGTCGGCTTGCCCTGAGGCGGAGGGCCCCGCGGACCTGGCGGCCGGCGCGGTGAAGCATCTCCACTTCCGTAGAAGGGTTCCGGCCGATCTCCAGGGCTATCGCGCCCCGCCGCCAATACCCCGGCCGCGGGGGCGGCGGCCTGGCTAGCGTCACCGCACACCGTCCTGCGCGGCACGAAGTTCTCTCAGTACGGCGCCCGTCCGGCACACCCCGCCAGGTGTGCCGGACGGGCGCCTCGCAGCTCGACTACGACAAGGAACAGGTACCCGGATGACCCAGCTTGAGACCGCTGACCACGGGGCGCTGCGCGCCGACATGGTCCGCGCCCTGTACAAGGAGGACGCGATCGTCTCCGAGGCTGTCGCGGCAGCCTTTACCGCCGTGCCCCGGCACAGGTTCGCGCCCGAGGCGACCCTGGAGGCGGCCTACAACCTTCACGGCATCCTGCCGGTGAAGAAGGACGAGCACGGGCTCAACATGAGCGTGATCTCCGCGGCGCACCTGCAAGGGGTGATGCTGGAGCAGGCTGGCATCAAGCCCGGCATGAGGGTGCTGGAGATCGGCTCGGGCGGCTACAACGCCGCGCTCATTCAGGAACTCGTCGGGCCCGGCGGCGAGGTCATCAGCCTCGACATCGACCGCGACGTCATCGACCGTGCCCGGCAGAACCTGGACGACACCGGATACGGCCAGGTCAAGACGATCGTGGCCGACGCCGAGACCGTGGTGGCCGACCTCGGTCAGTTCGACCGCATCATCGCGACCGTCGCGACGTGGGACATCCCCCCGTCGTGGATCGCCGCCCTCGCTGAGGACGGGCGGCTCGTCACGCCGCTGACGGTGTGCGGCACGACCCGGTCGGTGGCGTTCGAGCGTGACGGCGAGGACCTGGTCAGCCTCTCGTACAAGCTGTGCCACTTCGTCCCGATGCAGGGTGAGGGCGCCGCACCGGACCGCAAGGTCATGCTGCGCGACGGCGTGGCCCTCCAGACCGACAACGATCAGGTCCCGCTGGACGCGAAGGCGTTGGGCCGGGCCCTGGCCGGTGAGCGACTGGAGAAGTGGTCGGGGGCGGCCTACGACCTGCCCGACGAGCTGGAGTGGTTCATGACGCTGAACCTCAAGAGCCCGGCCCGTCTGCACGCTGGCCAGGACGTGATCGACGCCGGTCTCGTGGAGCCCTCCGCGAAGCTGGGCGTGGCCGCCCTGGTCAGCGAGGACAGCTTCGCCTACCGCACCCGCCGCGCCAACCCGGACACCGGCACGGCCGGGTTCGAGAGCGGCGTCGTCGCCCACGGCCCGCAGGCCGAAGAGCTCGCGGAGCAGTACGCGGTGCTGCTGCGCGAGTGGGCGGCGGACTACCAGCGGCGCGGGGCGGCGATCATCCGGTACGTGCCGGGTGCCGCCCCCGCCCAGCTGCCCCAGGGCTCGGCGCGCAAGCGCCACGGCTACGTGACCGTGGCCTGGGTCTAGGACTCCGGGGCCAATCGGCTCCGGGACATCGCACCACCAACCCAACACTCCAAGGAGGGGACCGATGACGGTTCAAATGAAGCAGAAGGCCGCGCCGGAGGCGCCGGCCACGGAGCCGGACGACGCCAGCTTCGACCTCGACATCTCGATCGTGGAAGGCGGCGTCGCCGCGGACCTGCTGATCCAGCTCACGGGCGACGGCTGCGGGTCCACCTGCCAGTCCGCGTGCGTCAGCTGCCCGTAACGGCAGATCCCGCGTTCACCGCGGTGCCCGGTCGCGCCTTCGTGGCGCGGCCGGGCACCGCTCGGCCACTGGAGGGCATGTGTATCGCGCTGTCGACGCGGCGGCGGTCCGGGCGTCCGCGTGGAACGACCCTGGCCACCGGATGATCTGGCCGGACCTCACCGGCCCGGATACCGGATCAGAGGGGTGGCGGGCCTGGCTGCATCAGGTCTGGACGACGGACGGCTTCTCGGCAGCCGTCACAGCGGCGAGCCCCGATCTGGCGGACCGCGTACGGCAAATCAGGGAGGGCAGGCCCCTTCCTGCCGAGGACGTACGCCGCACAGTGCTTGCCGTCATGCGCTACCTCCTGCGCGCGAGCGGGCGCGCCACTCCCTTCGGGCTGTTCGCCGGCGTCAACACCGCCCGCTACGGCCCGATACCCGGCCTGGTCGTGGGCAGCGGGCACCGCGCCGTCGCCAAGCCGGAATCGGTGGCCGTCAACGCGCTGGTCGCGCGCTTCGAGGCCGATCCGCAGCTCCGTCCCCATCTCCTGCTGCTCACCTCCGCGCTCGCCGTCGAGTACGACGGGCAGGTGGTGATCGAGCACCGCCCACCTACCGGGTTGGACAGTGCACCGGACCACGTACGCATCCGCCTGACGGGCCCGGTCCGTGAAGCCCTGGCAGGCGCCCGGTCTCCGATCGGGTGGGACGCTCTCGCAGCACGGTTATCCGGCGCCTACCCGCGCGCCTCCACGGCTGCGGTGGACAAGCTCCTCGCGGGCCTGGTCGAGCAACGCGTCCTCCTCTCCAGCCTGCGCTCGCCGATGACGGCCGCCGATCCTTTCGCCGAGCTCTCCGCCCTCCCCACGGCGTACGTGCCGCCTCAGACCCCGGGGCTGGCCGAAACACCGCGGCCAGCATTCGACCTGCGCGTCGACTGGCACCTGACGATCCCTGAGGCGGTGGCCCGCGAGGCGGAGGCCGCAGCACGGGCCCTGTCCCGCCTGGCACCCCGGAATGCACTCCGTGGCTGGGCGGAGTGGCACGACCGGTTCCTGAACCGGTACGGGCCGCGCGCGGTCGTCCCCGTGTACGAGGCCATCGACGCGCTCGGCTATCCGCCCGGCTATCGCGGAACCACCGACCCCGTGCCCGCACCTCTGCCGGACCGGACGAGCGCCCTGCTCAAGCTCGCCTACCGGGCCGCGGTGGAGCGCAGCCGCGAGGTCGTACTCGATGACGCGATGATCGAAGAGCTGGCCGTCGTGGACTCCCGGCGGCCGGTGCAGCCGAGCGCGGAGCTGACCGTGCGGATTCACGCAGAAAGCCTGGCGGCCCTGGCGCAGCGCGACTTCGTACTGCACGTCACCGGGGTGTCGCGGTCGGCCGGCTCGACCACCGGGAAGTTCCTCAGCGTGCTGGCCGACGCAGACCGCCGCCGCATGAGCGAGGTCTATGCCACCCTGCCGGGCCTGCACCGTGGGGTGCTCGTCGCACAGATCAGCTCTCCTCCGTTGTCCGTCCAAGGACAGGACGTCGCGCGTACCCCGCAGGTGACCCAGGTGGTGATCCCCGTGGGCGACTTCGCCGGCCCGGACACCGATGTGCTGCCCGTCTCGGATCTGGCGGTCACCGCCGATGCCGACAGGCTGCACCTGGTCTCCCTCTCCCGGCGCTGCCCCGTGCACTCTGTGCTGCTCAACGCGGTCGACCTGACCCGGCACACCCACCCCCTGGCCCGGTTCCTTGCCGAGGCCCCCGTCGCACTTGCCGTCCCCTGCACTGGCTTCCAGTGGGGCACCACGGTGTCCGCGCTGCCGTTCCTCCCCGCGCTCCGCTACGGGCGCACCGTCCTCTCCCCTGCCCGCTGGCTCCTCACCGCCGCCGACCTCCCCGACGCCACGGCTCCGTCGAAGGCATGGGACAAGGCGCTGGAGGACTGGCGCAGGCAGGTCAACGTGCCGCGGCACGTCTACCTGAGCGAGGCAGACCAGACCCTTCCGCTGGACCTGGAGGAGCCCGCCCACCGAGCCTTGCTCCGTGCTCACCTGAACCGTCACCGCGCGGTGACGCTGCGCGCGGCACCCCGGCCTCAGGATCTGGGCTGGGCCGGGGGTCGTGCGCACGAGGTCGTCGTACCGCTCTCCGCGGACCAGCGCCTCCCGGCCATCACGACCGCGGGCACACACGTGGTGGACCGGGGGCACGGGCTGCTCCCCGGGTGCGACGACCGCCTGTACCTCCAGCTTCACGGACACCGCGACCGGCAGGACCCGATCCTGATCCGGCACCTGCCCGATCTCCTACACCGGCTCGACAGCCCCAGGTGGTGGTTCATCCGCTACGCGGACCCGGCCGAGCACCTGCGGCTGCGCCTGGCCTGTGCGCCCGGCACCGTCGGGAAAGCCATGGAGATGGCCGGCGCCTGGGCTCGGCAGCTCAGGGACCGTGGCCTCATCACGCACCTCACCGTCGCCACCCACCTGCCGGAGACTGCCCGCTTCGGTGGCCCGACGGCGATCGAGGCGGCCGAGGGCTGCTTCGCCGCCGACTCCGCTGCGGCAGTCGCCCAGCTCGCCATGCAGACGGCGGCCGGGCCGGACCCGCGCGCGCTGACCGCGGCGAGCATGGTGGACATCGCCGTCGGCCTTCTGGGGAGCACCGACGCAGCGATGCAGTGGCTCGTCGAACGCACCCGTACGCAGCCGGCCGCACCACCCCGACCCGTCTACCGGCAGGCCATCGAGCTGGCCACCGGCGATCTGGAAGACCTCGACGCGCACGTCAGCACCGCCTGGACCCAAAGGCGGGCGGCGCTCGCCGACTACCGGCGCGCCCTCGCGGGCACGGCTCTGCGACCTGAGGAAGTGCTGGCCGACCTGCTGCACCTGCACCACGTGCGGGTGCACGGCCTGGGCCTGGACGAGGAGCGCGTTCACCTTCACCTGGCGAGAGCCGCCGCCCTGAGCTGGACCGCCCGACCGCGGAGGACTTCATGACCGTGACCGTCACCGCGCCCGCCGTGCTGACGGCCGCCTGCACGCTGGCCCAGTCCCTCACCGACCCGGCCGCCGCGTGGCCCAAGGGCCGTCCGGATGGCTGGCGGGCCTGGCCACAGTCCCTCGCCGGAGGCGCCGCGGGCATCGCCCTGCTCCACATCGAGCGGGCCCGCACCGGGCACGGCGACTGGGACACGGCACACCGCTGGCTGGCCGAATCCGTCCGCGGCGACATCAGCGCCGCCTTCAACGCCAACCTGTACTTCGGCGCCCCGGCCCTGGCCTTCCTCGTACACCGGGCGGACAGTGCGACCGGCCGGTACCGGCGGATGCTGCAACGCCTGGACACGGCGACCGAGTCCCTGACCCGCGCCCGCCTGGCTCAGGCACACCAGCGCCTCGCCACCGGGGAACAACCGCCCATGGAGGAGTTCGACGTGATCCGCGGCCTGGCCGGGCTCGGTGCGCACCACCTCAGCCGGCACGGTGACGCCGAGATCACCGCCGCGGTCCTGGCGTACCTGGTCCGGCTGACTGAGCCGCTGCCCGACCCGGCCGGGCTCCCGCCGTGGTGGATGAACGTGGGGACCACCGGCGAGCTCCACCCCGACTACCCCCGTGGGCACGGGAACTTCGGGCTGGCCCACGGCGTCGGAGCGGTCCTGGCCGTCATGTCCCAGGCCCTGCTACGCGGCCTGGACGTGCCCGGTCTGACCGGCGCCGTCGAGCGGGTGTGCGCGTGGATGGACCAGTGGCGCCAGGGGGACGAGTCCTGCCCCTGGTGGCCCGGCCTGATCGACCACGAGCAAGTAGCGAACGGCACCGTCGAGCCTGACCTCCGTCCGCGGGCTTCGTGGTGCTACGGCGTCAGCGGGACCGCCCGAGCCCAGCAGCTCGCCGGTCTCGCCCTGCGCGATCCGGGCCGCGTCCGCACCGCCGAGCGGGCGGTCCTCGCCACCCTCCGCGACCCGTACCAACTCGGCCGCCTCCCCGAGATCGGCCTGTGCCACGGCATGGCCGGGCTGCTTCAAGCCGCGTGGCGCATGGCCGCCGAGACCGGCAACACGCGGATCGCCGCTGAACTGCCCCACCTCGCCAACCGACTGATCACCGCGGCGAAGCGGCCCAGCCAGGAGCCCGAACTCCTCGACGGCGCCGCTGGCGCGGCCCTCGCCCTGCACACCCTCGGCACGAACCACGCCCCCGCACCGCACTGGGACACCTTCCTCGCCCTGGCCTGACCACCTACCGGGAGCCCTCGCCATGCCCGCGCCCACCTGGCATCAGGCCAACGTCGCATTCGCCGACTGGAGCCTCGCCGAAACCTCCGCCCTGACGCACCTCGCCCCGCTCCTGCGCGCGGCAGAGGAGAACGGCGACCTCACCACCTGGTTCCACATCCGCAAGCGCCCGTGCTGGCGCATCCGCTATCAGACGGCCGAGGGCCGCCACGACCCCATCGCGCCGGCCCTGGAGGCTCTGGCGGCTGAGGGGCATATCAACGGATGGATGGCGGTCATCTACGAGCCCGAGGTCCACGCCTTCGGCGGGCCCGAGGGCATGGACGTAGCCCACCGTCTCTTTCACCGGGACAGCCGCGACCTGGTCAACTACCTCCTGAAGGAGGACGACCGCAGGCGGGAGATGTCCCTGCTGCTGTGCAGCCTGCTCATGCGGTCGGCCGGACTGGACTGGTACGAGCAGGGCGACGTCTGGGCCCGGGTCAGCGAGCACCGCGGCCAGCCGGAGACCGGCGGAAGTAGCCGTCACCGGGCCGCGGTGCTCCGGCTGATCTCCGTGGACGCCCAGGACATGCTGCGCGCGGGCGGCCAGCTCGCGCGCTTCTCCGACTGGGCCGCGGCCTACACCGCCGCCGGATCGGAGTTGACCAGCCTTTCGGCGGCGGGCGGCCTTCGCCGCGGTCTGCGCGACGTCGTTGCCCATCACGTTCTGTTCGCCTGGAACCGTGCTGGCCTCGCCCAGGACGACCAAGCCGCCCTGGCCGCCGCCGCGAAGACGGTCATCTTCGGACCCGACCCCACCACCGAGCGGAGCCCCCAGGACCGTGCCCACTCTGTCTGAGGCTGTCGCCCGATTCCCCCTCGTCCCCCGTCCACGGCCTACCTGCCGCCCCCTTCCCCAACGCACCCGCAACCTGACCGCCCTGGCGCAGTCAGCGGCGGACACCAAGAACCCGGTCACCGCTTCGAGCGTCTACAACCAGGCCGCCCTACTCGCCTCCGACGCGGGCCTCCCCCAGCTCGCAGCCGAGCTGTGTCACAAGCACGCCCACGCCTACCTGCACGCGGCCCCGCTCAGCGCCGAGACCGCGATCCGGGCCCTGGAACCGGTCGTCAACCTGGCCCGCCTCCAGCTCCGTGCCCAGCACGGCGACGTCGGCCTCGGCCTTCTCCTGGGCCTATTCGAGGCCGTCACCAGCAGCACCGCCCTCCGTTTCGCCGACGTAGTCGTCCCCGCCGACCTCGTCCGTACCGCTGCCGCCCGGCAGGAGGTCCGAGCGTGGCTCTGGCGAATTCTGCTCGCCGACGGCTCCCGAGCCCTCACCGCAGCCGGCCTGTGGAACGACGCCCTCGCACACGTCCGAGAACACCAGGGCATCGGCGCGCGGATGCTCGACGGCCGGCAGATCGCCGTCGTGGCATCGCTCACCAACGGCGAGACCGCCACCGCCGCCGAACTCATCGCCAGAACGGAACCCGGTGATCCCTGGGAGGCCGCCGTCACAGCCTGCCTCCACGCTTTGTGCCACCGCGCCACCGTGGGGCTGGACCAGTCGGAGAAGAACGAGCTGGCGAACACCGTCCTCGCCATCCCCAGCCAGCCGGGCACGGTGCTCTTCGGCGTTCGACTCGCTCTCGCGGCCCTGAACGCCGTCGACACCGGCCCGGCCGCCGATCGCATCGTGCATGCCCTGCACCGGCGCATCACCCTCGCTTCCGACGGTGTAGCGGCCCGGGAGGCACATGGCGATCCGCAATTCAGGGCCCTGGCCACCAAGAAGGAGTTGGAGAGCTGCCAAGATCTTGTCGAAGCATGCGGCTTGGGCTCCGGCGAACTCCCCGCCCCCCTTCGCCGAGGCCTCGTCGGCGCGGTTGAGATCAGCGACCAAGTCATCCGCAGGAGTCTTCGCGAGGGCGCCATGGCCCGGGCTGACACCCCACGACTGGGTAGCTAGCGCGGTAAGAGATCCTCAGGTACTGACGGATGTGGGCTGCTGTGTGCTGGCCTGTGCTGTGGCGGCCGGCCGGCTCGTACTCTCCATCCTCTGGTGCACCACCCGCACAGTGTCGCTCCCTTCACCATCGACGGCGACGGCCATCGCCAGCACGGTGGGGGCCAGCGGTTCGGCCTCTGAGGGATCGGTGATGGCGAGCCAGGTAGCTACTGCCCTTCGTGCTGAGTCGCGTGTGCGCTGGTCACCGTTCCCGAAGAGCGCCGAGAGCAACCCGACAGTGTGCAGGTACCAGCGGGTCGCGTCCGCATGCCGACCCGTCAGGTGCGCCAACCAACCGCTCATTTCACGGACGTTGATGGTGCGTGCGTCTCGCTCCCCGTACTCGGCCGTCATCGCCTGATTGAGCCGTTCAGCCTCGACAATGGCGCGCTGGAGCGTCTCAGGTTCCTTCGCTGTGAAGGCTGAGGTCACGAACAGGATGCCGTCCCGGTACGCCTCCGGTATCTCCGGCGCCGGGTTCGTAGCAGCCCGTTCTGTGGTGGTGGCGCTGCGCGGGGTTCGGGGCTCTGGCGCGGCCTTGGGCGCCGGTCCTGCCTTCGTCGGTCGGGGTGGACTGACCGGCTGGGTATCAGTGACGGTGTCGGGACGATCCCAGAAGGCGGAGCTGACTTTGCCCCACGGGCGGTACAGCGGGTCGTTCTCCATGGTGGTACTCCTCATGCTCAGTTCGGGTGCCCTTCGGGGCGAGGTCAGACGTTCACGCCCCTTGTACGGAGGTAGGCGATCGGACTGACGTCGGTGCCGTAGCCGGGGCCGGTGCGGATCTCGAAGTGCAGGTGTGGTCCGAAGGTGTTCCCGGTCTCGCCGGACACGCCGATCTGCTGCCCGCCCTCGACCTTCTGACCGGCCTGGACCGGAGGTGTGCCTGCCATGTGGGCGTACTGGCTGTACTTGCCGTCGTCGTGCTTGATGACGACCTCGTAGCCGTACGCGCCGGCCCAGCCCGCGGAGTGCACGACTCCCGGCCCGGCTGCCTTGATCACAGTTCCCGTCGGCACGGGGAAGTCAACGCCGGTGTGGTAGCCGCTCGACCAGGCGGAACCTTTCTGCCCGTAGGGAGTCCCGGCTGCGCCACTGACGGGCAGCGTCCAGCCCTCGGAGGAGAGCTTCCCCCCACCGGAGTCCGGCATGGTGAGGTTGGCGGCGTTCTTCATGATGTCCCGGACGTAGTTGTACGTCTGCCCTTCGGCGAAGCGCGCGGGCGGGACGCCCTTGAAGTAGTCGACCCAGCCCCACCCCGCGTTGTAGCCGGACAGAGCCAGCTCGATGGGGCTGCCGTTGTAGTGCCCGTACTTCTTTGCCTTCTTGACGAGGTCACACATCATGCGGCCTTGGGACGGGATCGCGTCCTCGGGGTCGCGTACGTCCTTCACCCCGTCGCCGTTGCCATCAATGCCTTGGGATGCCCAGGTGTCATCAATGAACTGGGAGATACCTTTCGCCAAGGGGATCTTTTTGATGATGTTGCCGTTCGCGTCCCTTACGTACTCGTAGGACGTGGCACTCGGATCGAAGTTGCTCTCCGCCTGGATCTGGGCCGCGAGGATGCCCGGAGACAGGCCCTGATCGCAGTCGGCAGCGGCCTTCTCTATGAGTGCGGCGTACTTGGCCGGCACAAAGCCCTTCCCTACCCTCAGCTTGCCGCCAGCCACGATCCCACCTCCGCCCCCGCCTCCGCCGGCTCCGTCGTCGTCGCCGGAGGCGGCGAACACGATGCCGACGCCGAAGACGAGCGGGACGCCGAACCCGACGCCCGCGGCGAGGGCTATGCCCTTCTTGAGACTCATCAGACTCACTCCCCCGTTCTGGTGTCGCCGACCTCTCCCCAGGTGGCGTTGCGCGTCGTTCCTCTCAGGCGAAGGTCGCTTCGACCGGTTGCGCCGCCAAAGAGGATCACAGCGGCCCGGCAACCAACAGCGTCCGTCGCAACTTCTGCCGATATCAAGTTAATTGGGGCGAAGTTTCACCAATCGGACTGCCATGATGGGAACTTACCTGGTATCACGCCCCATGAGCCTCAATAGAACCATGGAGGCAAGATTAGACTCACGTGTAAGCCAACGGACTTGAGCGTTAGCGTCCGTAAATTCAATTGCGTTACGGGGGATGAATGGCTAAGAGAGACCAGCCCGCCGTCCCGCCTCTGCCGGACGGCGCCCGCCTCGTGGTGCCGGTCATGGGGCCAGGGACTGGTGGCGGTGGCCGGTCCACCGTGGCAGGCCTGGTGGCCAGTGCCATGGCTTCGGCCGGACCAGCTGTGGTCCTGGACCTGGGGCCGCGGCTCGTCTCGCCGTGGCCGGCCTGGTGCGCCGAACACGGCCGCGGACTCGCTTCCATACCGCCGGACCGGCCCGTCCGACGCAGCGACGTGCTTGCCGCCGCCGCTCGCTTCGGCACTTCACCGGAGTCGGCTTGGCATGTCCTGACCGACCATCAAGACTGGGCCGCCCCGCCCCTCGACCTCCCGGGGGATCCAGCGGCGTGGTACCAGCTTGCGGCCATCGGCGGCTGGCGGACCGTCGTGGCAGACACTGCTCACCCGATCACCCACGACATCGTCTCCGCCCGGAGCGGGGGCACCAGCGGCATCACTGCCGCCTGGTCCTCGCTCCCGTTCGCGGTGCCGATCCTCTGCGCCGCTGCAACCGGCGCCGGAGTGCACGCAATGCAGCAGGCGGTCCACGCTCTGGAAGCTGAAGGCCTGCCTCTGAAGCGCCTGGTCATCGCCCTGGTCGATCAGTCCGATGACCGCCAGCCTCCCGTCGTCAAGGCAGCTTCGACGATGCTCGCTCCGCGCGTGGCCGCCGTGGTTCCCGTCCCGTACGACGCGGCCCTACGGGCCGCCGGCCTGCGAGAAATGACCCGGCTGCGACCGCGCACCACCCAGGCGGCGACCGCGCTGGCGCGCGCCGTCCTCCAGACCGCCCAGACAGCGTGGGGCACCCACCTGGGCATCGCAGAACAACCCGCCCCGTTCAACCGCTCGCCCGAGCAGACGCACCACCGAATAGCCCATCAGCCCACTCACACAGAGGTACCCGCATGAGCCAGATAGCCGAGCACGTACACCTCGCTGCCGATATCGTCCCCGCCTTCACCCCAGCCCTGCCCGACGCACTGAAGGGCATCACCGGCCAGGTCCTCGGCTGGGCCGCCGGCATCGGCGTCGCCCTCGCCGTCCTGGGCCAGGTCCTCGGGTGGTCCATGATCGGCATCGGCCACAGCACGGAACGCTCCAACCTCGCAACCCGCGGCAAGCAGTCCGTGATCTGGAGCCTCGTCGGCGGCATGGGCCTCGCCGTCGCCAGCAGCCTGGTCATGCTGTTCTACAACGCCGCCAAGGGCGGTGGGAACTGATGGATACCCATGACCGCAAGGCACGGCTCGCCCGTGTGCGCCTGGCGGGCATAGCCGTGCTGACTGTGGGCGTTCTCGCCGCTGGCGGGTACCTCGCGGTGAACACCCTGACGGGCGACTCCACCAGCCCGGGCGGAGAGAGCACTGCTGGCCAGTCGCCAACGCCTTCCCCGACGTCGTCTGCGGGCGGCGATAACCGCATGACGCCCGGCAAGGCCAAGGCCGTGCAGCTGCTGAAGCCCAAGAAGAGCCAGGACGGCGCTCCCCTCGGCTTCCCGAAGAACGGCATGGGGGCCATCTCGGCCGCCGTCGCCTACTGGGAGGAGTACGCCTGGCTCGACGACGCAATGGCACGCCGGCAGCTTCAGGTACTGGTCTCACCGGACTCGCCCCAAACCATCGACAAGCAGGTCAGCGCGGTTCGCACGCTTCGTGAGGGCGTAGGGCTGCCTCCGTCCGGCCCGGCACCCGCCGGGGTCACCTTCTCGACCGTCGTCGAAGCCGTCCGGGGCAAGTCCCTGACGAAGGACGGCGGCGTGGTGCAGATCTGGCTGGAGTACGACCGGTACGCCACCAAGCCCGACGGCGGAGGGGACGACGATCCGTTCAAGGACCAGTCCACCGACATCATCATGAAGTGGCAGGACGGTGAGTGGAGGATCACCGAAGAGCCGCAGTACGTGAAGCTGCGCACCTTCCCGGTGTCCTACGACCCCACGAGCGTGCCGGCCCGTCAGGACGGCTGGTTGCGGGTGGACCATGCGAACTAACCCTCTTGTCCGCGGTGTCTTCCTGCTCCTGGCGCTGCTGCTCACCTTCGGGATGAGCGGCGCGGGAGCGCCCGCTGCCTATGCCGATGACGTCGTTCCCCCCAACGCGAAGGTCGTCAACTGGGGACCGCCCAAGGACCCGCCGAAGGAGTGGGAGGAGGGCGGCCAGGCGTGGGGCCTCACCCCGGAGGGCAACTACTGCATCCTCGGCGAGTACGACAACTGCAACCTTCAGGGCGGCGAGAAGCCGGGCACCATAGGCATCTGTGAGGGTGCCGACGGCTCAGCGAGTGACGTCTGCTCCAAGGAGGAGAAGCAGGCGTTCGAGGAGAAGGCCCTCGCCAAGTGGCAGAAGAACGCCAAGAAGGACGGGTCCGGCGGCAACTACGAGAAGCAGCTGGAGTTCCTGACCAACTGCGTCAAGAAGGAGCACAAGCCCTTCAAGCTGTGCCTCGAACTGGGCAACCGGGACCACTCCGACATTTTCACGCCGCCTGCCAAGGATGTGCTGGACTGGGTCGGCGGCAAGATTTCCAAGATGGCGTCCGACGCGCTCCAGGAGGCTGCTCGGTACATCGGTGAGTCCGTGGTGTGGCTTCTGGAAGCCTTCGCCAACGCCTTCAACTCGTGGTCGACGATCAATCTGGCTGACACCGGTATGAGCAAGATGCTGGGCATCTCGCTCTCCCTGTCGGCCGTGATCGCGGTATTCCTGCTGATCATCCAGTCGGGGAAGGTCGCCATCAGCCAAGACGGCGGCCCGTTTGTCACTGCTGCGTCGGGGCTCGTGAAGTGGGCGGCGATCCTCGCCGTCTACCTCACGGCGACGCAGGTGGCGCTGGACTGGTCCGACGAACTGTCCACCTGGATCATCAACTACAGCTTCGAGGGCGGCGGCAGCGGCGAGGCTGATGCCCAGAAGGCGATGTCCACGCAGCTCGGAAAGCTGTTCTCGGGACTGACGGTGGGCGGCGGCTCAGCCGCGGCCGCGGGCGGTGCGCTGGTTACCGGCTCCGGCTTCTTGGCGAACGCCGTCGGTGTGGTGATCGTGGTCGGCATCCTGTGCATCCTGGCCATCGCCGCCCTGTGGGTGGAGATGATGATGCGGCAGGCGGCCATCATGATCCTGGTGGTCTCCATGCCGATCGTCCTGGCCGGCCAGATGGCGGACTCCACTCGTGACTGGTGGCCCAAGGCGCGCAACGCCCTGATCGCCACCATCCTCACGAAGCCGGTCATCGTGATGTGCTTCGGCATCGGATTCGGAGCCATGACCGACGCGAGCGGCGTCAAGAACGTCCTGGTCGGCTTCATGATCTTCGTGGTGGCCGGGTTCTCCTGGCCCGTCCTCGCACGGTTCATGGTCTTCACCAGCAATGGCGATGGCAACTCCACAGCCAGCGGAATCATCAGCTCGGTCGGCAGCTCCATGTCCAGCATGTTCGGCGGCTACCAGCCCGCTCCGGGCGGAGCGGGAGTCGTAGGCGGCGGCGCGGGATACACGAAGGCGCTGGAAGAGGACAACGCGAACGTCGCAAGCAGCGGGTCCAACGGCACGAGCGGAGGTGGCTTCTTGAGCAAGGCCGGAGCTGGCTTGAAGCAAGTCGGCGGCGCCGTTGCCGGGCCGATCGGGCTCGGGCTTCAGCTTGCCGCCGCTGGCAAGGACACCCTCGAATCCACAGCTCAGAACACCGCGGCGAACGCGGGCCTTGGCCCGGCTGCAAGCGGTGGCCGCCATGCCGTGATCCCCCCGCGCAGTTCCGGCACGGCTCAGGAGAGCGAACCGGAGGCCCCCGCGCAGGGCGAGGAAGGCGGCGGCACCCCGGAGCCTGCTCCGTCCCCCGTGGGGGAGTCGGAACCGCCGACGGCCTCGGACAGCGGCCCGACAGCCGTCGGCGACCCGTCTCCGGCACCGACGGATGTCGGCGAATCGTCTGCGCCGACACCCATCGGCGACCCGTCTCCGGCCCCGGCGCCCGCCGCCGATCCGTCTCCCACTGCGTCGGCGCCGGCGTCTGCTCCGGAGCCATCCACTGTCAATGCGAGCACAGCCAACTGGAACGGGCCCCGTCCCACCGAGTCCGACAGCGAAGGGAGCTGACCGATGTCCACCAACACCGAACGACCCGCCACCTATGGCGGCTGGCAGGCCGAGCGCATGGGCGTCATCGGCAACCTCTCGGGCGTCGGGTTCACGCTCGTGGCGGCCGCGGCCGTCATCTCGTTGGCGCCGATCTACCAGCGCAGCTGGTCGGCGCTCCTGATCGCTCTGCCTCTCTCCGCGCTCCTCCTGGGCCTCGCCTACGGGCGGGTGCTGGGACTGACGGCTGACGAGTGGCTCCTCCTCGCAGTAAGGCACCAGATCTCCGTGGCGACAAAGAAGAACCTGTTCCTCTCGGGGGCCTTCGCCCCCCGCAACCCCAAGACCGGCGATCAGCCGATGGATCTGCCGGGCCCCCTGGCCCGACTGCGGATCCTCGACGCCGCCGACGGCCAGGGCGGCCAGATCGGTGTCGTGCTCGACCCGACCGCGAACACCTACACAGCGGTCGCCCGTATCACGTTCCCCGGCCTCGCCCTGATCGACAACGAGCGTCAGAACGCGCGAGTGGCCGGGTGGGCCGCCTTCCTCCGCGCTCAGTGCAAAGAGGACTCGCCGATCGTCCGAATCGCGGTGCACCAGCGCTCGCTGCCCGACGACGGAGCAGCGCTGCGCGCGTTCACCGCACGGCACACGGCGGAAGGGGCACCGAACGTTGCCAAGGAGTCCCTGGCGGAGCTCATGATGTCCGCGGGCCCCGTGGCGACGATCCGGGAGACCTACCTCGCGATATCGCTGTCGGCTGGCCGTGCCCGCCTGGCCATCAAGGGGGCCGGCGGTGGTCAGATCGGCGCCGCCGCGGTGCTGGTCCGCGAGCTCAACGCCATGCAGGGCTCCCTGAGCTCAGCAGGTCTCCAGGTCACCGAGTGGCTCACGCCCCGCAAGGTGGCACAGGTCATCCGTACCGCCTATGACCCGCACTCCCAGCTGGAATTCGCCGACCGTAACGCGGCCGCTCGTGACGCGGACTGGCAGGGCACCCCACCGGGAGTCGACCCCGCCCTGGCAGGCCCGTCGGCAGCTGAGACGGGATGGAGCGTCTACCGGCACGACGGTGCGTACACCGTCTCCTACCAGGTGCGTAACTGGCCGCAGAGTGACGTTTTCGCGACCTTCATGCAGCCGTTGCTCCGGCCTCGGCAGAACGCCCGCCGGTCTCTCTCGCTGGTCTTCGAGCCGATCGGCCCGTCAGTGGCCCGCCGGGAACTGGCCAAGGAGAAGACCAAGCGCGACACCGCGCGCAAGGTCAGGGCGAAGACGGGCCGATCAGAGAGCGAGGACGAACGCCGCGAGGCTGTGACCGCGCGGGAGCAGGACCGCGCCAGGGCGGCGGGCCACGGAGTGGCCCGGTTCACCGGGCTGATCGCGGTGACGGTCACCGACTATGAGCAGCTGGAGACGGCGTGCGCTGAGCTTCAGGCAGACGCGTCGGCCGCCGGCATCGAGGTGCGCCGTATGTGGGGCGGGATGGACGCCGGGTTCGCTGCGGCTGCGCTTCCCCTGGCCGTTGGCCTTCCCGAACGGAGGATCTTCTGATGGCTCTGTCCTTCGTGCGGCGCCGCCGCAACGACACCGTGCTCGAAGCGGCTCCGCTGAGCGAGTTCCTCGACCTGGAACAGGCTCAGCCTTCGGCCGGGCCGCAGCTCAGCGCCCGCGACCTGCGGCGCTCCCGGCTGCTCGAAGACCCCGCGACCGTGATGCGGGTCGCCCCCAAGCTCGGGTGGAACCGGCCCTACGCCGGCAGGGCTGCCTCGCCTGTGAAGTCGGAAGCCTTCCGCGCCCACACCGGAGCGGCGGCGGGAATCTTCCCGTTCCTGCACGGGGCCAGCCTGCCTCCCATCGGGGTCTACATCGGCTGGGACACCATGACCATGCAGGCTTTCAGCGCCCATCCCTCGGGCTGGGTGAAGGAGGGCCTGACCACCAACCCCAACATCATGATCACCGGCGTGCCCGGCAGCGGAAAGTCCGCGCACATCAAGGCACTCGGCTTCCGGCTGATGGTCCTGGGCATGCGCTTGCTGATCGCTGGTGACGTCAAGGGCGAGTACGCCCAGCTGTGCCGGCACCTGGGCGTGGAGCCGGTACGGCTCGGTCCCGGCCTGTCGGGTCGGCTCAACCCCTTGGACGCCGGCCCGTTGGGCGCGGACCTCGACAAGATCTCGAACCCGGCGGAGCTGACGGCACGCCTGAAGGAAATCCACCGCCGACGGCTCACCCTGCTGAAGGCGTTGCTCGAACTTCAGCTGAAACGGTTCCTCATCCCCCAGGAAGAGGAGTGCCTGGACATCGCCGTGCGAGAGGTCACCGGAGAGCTGCACGGACAGAGCACCCTGGCGACCCCGACCCTTCCGATGGTCTATGCGAAGTTGAAGGACCCTTCCGAGGCCATGGCCCGGGAACTTCGTGTGCGCGGCGACGACGTGCAGACCGCCCGGGAGCACATGGCTCCCATCAGGGCCGCCCTGGGCACGATGATTCACGGGCATCTGGGCGGCCTGTTCGACGAGCAGACCAGCGTTGAGCTGGACTGGGAAGCGCCGATCCAGTCGATCGACATCGCCTCCCTTCAGCACTACGGCGACGAAACGGTTGCCATGGTCCTGACATGTGTCTCGTCATGGGCCCAGGCCGCCATCGACCGTCCCGGGCGGCCGTGGATCGTGGTGCGCGATGAGATGTGGCGCCAGATCCAGAGCGGCGGTGCCGCGATGGTCAGGAAGATCGATGCGGATCTCCGCCTCAGCAGGGCGTCCGGCACCATCCAGCTCCTGGCCACCCACTCGCTCGCCGACTTCGAGGCCCTCGGCGCGGCGGGTGAGGAGGCATCCGCTATCGCCAAGGAACTGATCGCCAAATGTGACACCAGGATTCAGCTGGCGCAGGACACCAAACCGCTGAACCTGACCAAGGAAGCCATCGGTCTCACGGAAGCCGAATGCGCCCTCATCGGCGGCTGGGGCGCCGGGCAGCGAGGCCGCGCCTTGTGGAAGGTCGGCCGCGCGGGCGGTAGTCACGCCGTTCAGCTGCTTCTGTCCAAGACAGAGAAGAGCCTGTTCGAAACCGACGAGCGAATGGTGATGTGACATGGCGCAGAAGGACGGGGGCCTCGACGACGGGACGATGCTGGCGGCTGCGGGCCTGGGGCTCGTCATCGCGCTCAGCTCCATCGTGCTCGTGGCCGCTCAGCTGGCCGGCGTCCTGTCTGGGAACGGATGGCCCGCGCCCACCCGAAGCCTGCCCGAGACGGTCGTCTGGTCGATCGTCTCGGGCCCCGGCTCCGCCTATGAGCCTGCTCCACCCGGCTGGCTCTTCTGGACCTTCGTCGTGCTGCTGGCTGCTCTCCTCGTCACCGCCGTCGTCGCCCTCGTGATCCGCTTCGGCGGCCGCAAGGACACTGGTGGCGCCAAGTGGGGCGGCAAGAAGACCGAGAAGGTCATGGCCGCGGCGGAGAAGCCGGAGGAGCGTCCGGACCGTATGACCGCGGGGCGCGGGCAGTTGACGAACAGGATCCTCGCGGTCACTGAGCGCGCCGCCTCTGTGGTTGCCTTCGGCCCGCCCGGCAGCGCCAAAACCACCGGCCTCCTGTTGGGCAACGCCGCCGAATGGCGGGGTCCCGCCGTGATCACCACGACCAAGGCCGCTGATCTCAAGGCCATCTACGCCAGCCGACAGGCCCTCGGGCCGGTGTACGTGATCGCGCCTGCCGGCCTTCCCGGTGTGCAGACGCATCACTGGTCGCCAGTGGACTACGCGACCGATCCGGAGTCGGCGGAGCGCATGGCCGAGTGGATGGCGGAGGCTGCACAGAAGGCGTACGACCCGCGGGCCGAGCCGTGGATCGCACAGGCCCGCGCCATCCTGGCCGGGCTGCTGCTGGCTGCGAACCTCTCCGGCGGCGGCATCAACCGCTTCCGCGAGTGGCTCGCCCTGGGCCGTGACGCGGTCGACCACGTTCGGGCAATCCTCGAACCGACGTACCCGGAAGTCGCTCTCGACTACGCCCAGCCGTGGCTCCAGCTCCACAAGGACGGCGCTGGCTCGGTGCAGTTCACCTTGAACGTCATCGCGGCCGTCTACCGGTCTCAGCAGATCCGGGACGTCTCCGCCTCCACGGACTTCACGGCCGAGCAGGTCCTGGACGACAACGGGACGATCATCCTGGTCGCCTCGCCCACCAACGCGGAGCGCTTCGCCCCCCTGTTCACGTCGATCATCGCGTCCGTCATCCACGCCGGTGAGAACCGGTTCGAGCAGACCGGTGAGCCCCTCAACAACGCCCTGGGGCTGTTCGTCGACGAGGCGGGCAACGTGTTGCGGTACCCCAAGCTGCCGACGATCCTCACCACCGGCCGGGGCATGGGGATCGCCCTGCTGACGATCTGGCACGACCTTGCTCAGCTGGCTTCGAGGGTGGGATCCGAGGGCGCCAAGACGGTGGTGTCGGCCTCCCATCTTCGGATGCTGCTGCCGGGACTCGCCGACGATGACACGATCCGCTACTTCAACTACTTGCTCGGCAAGGAACACGCGGAGCGCACCTCCCGCTCCTCCGGCGGCTCCGGTCGTGCCTCGACATCAACGAGCGTCGTGGAGACCGACCTGGTGCCCGTGCACGAACTGCGTGAGATCCCGAAGCTCACGGCCATCGCCGTGTACTTCAACGAGCGGCCGCTGCGCGTCAACCTGCGCCTGACCTATCGCGATGCCGACCTGAAGGCATGGCTGGCGCGCCCCGCCGGTTCGGTCTCTCTGTCGAAGGACGACATCACCACTGCCTTGGAGGCCCCCGTTGGCTGAGGACACCGACACCATTCAGCCGGCTTCGGACGAGGACGCCGCACAAGAGACGTCCGAGGATCTGCCCGAAGAGCAGCCGGACGCTCCTCAGCGCTGGGTGTGGGCCGACATGGACCCCGCCGACCGCGAGCAGCGCTTGGAGGAGCTGGTGACGTGGGTCGACTGGCTCGTGGAGACCTTCGATCTGCGCAGTCAGGTAGCCCGCTGCTGGTACCGGCACCCCCGGCTCATCGAGCACTTCAGCGCCCTCTTCATCGGCTGGGTCCGCACCTACGCGGGTGATCCGACCAAGCTGAGCACCCGCGCTGAGCTCGACTGGATCAAGGAGCTGTACGCCCTGCTCCCCCGCTTGAACAGCGCGAGCTGCCAGACCAAGCACATCGACCCGCCGCCTCAGTCCTACTCGATGGCGGAGGCCTTCGACCAGTGGCTCGGCGAGGCGGACCGCCCGTTCCTCGACTCGCCTCGTTCCCATCCGGCCAAGGAGCAGGTCGGCCGGATGGCGAAGGCGAAGCGCGTGGAGGACGCAGCGAAGGCGAAGGCGAAGGAAGCCGGCACCGGCAAGAGCGCCTGACGCGACCGGCGCAAAGACAGAGGGCGGGGCCGGATCACTCCGGGCCCCGCCCTCTGTCTTGTGCCGGGTCCTATCGCTTGGGCCCGCTACGGTTCTGCTGATCCTCCGGACCGGGCTGCTGTGCCGACTGCTGCGCCTGCTGCTGAAGGGCTGCCGCCTGCTGTGCCTGGATCCGGCGGGCCTCGTCTGCCACCCGCTGTTCGTACGGCTGGCCATCGCGGTGGTTGAGCTCCTTGCGCACCGCCGCGGCCGCCTTGTCCAGCTGTGTCACCTCACCGCGCGCCGCAGAAGCCTGGGCCACAGCCGCGTCGGCCCGGCGCTGACGCACCGCCCGGGTGCGCTCCAGCACCTCTTCGCGGGAGCCGCCGCTGCGCTGCCAGGACGCCAGGACCTCATCGTGCTCAGCGGGGTTCCCGGCCTTCTGGGCATTCGCTTCCTGCTGCTGGCGGGCGGCGACAAGCTGCTCGCGCGTGGTCTCAGCCTCGGCGCGAAGGTTCAACAGCCGCTCCTCCAACTGCGTGCGGTCATCCCCGCGGACGGCGGGACGTCCGAACCGGCCGGTCTCCGCCAGCTGCTGCTCGACCGCTGCGGCCGCGCGCTGCTGCCGGTCCTGGCGAGTATCCAGCTCGCTGACCCGGGTCGCCGCCGCTCGCAGATCCTGGATCGCCTGCACGCGGGCCGCGCGTTCATCCACGTTCCGCTCCACGGCGCCCCCGGGCTCCAAAGCGGCGACCAGCTCTGCGGCCTTGGCCTGCTGAGCCGCAGCGTGCTCCTGAGCCGACGCGGCGGCCTCCACGTAATACGCCAGCGTCTCGGACAGGTCCGCATCGGGCAGGTCAGCGTAGGGACGTGTCTCGCTCGCGGGCTCGACCTCACCGGCTTGCTTGCCCGCGTTGCGAGTCTCCGGCTCCTCAACACGAACAGCCGGTTCCTCCACTGCCGCCGTTTCCGTGCGGTCCTGTTCGTCGACGATGTCGCGGCTTCCCGGCAGGACACGGTCGACGTCCTCGCCGCGCTCCTCCCGCTGGGCAGCCGGCTCGACGCTCTCAGCGTCGCGGCCCCGGTCCAGGTCTACAACCCGCTCCGGCTCAGGTTCGGGGCTCTCGATCTCCCGCGCGACTTCCTCGGTGATCGACGGGGTCTCGACGAAGACCTCGACGTCCTGCTCGGCAGTGAGCGTCGTCATCACGTTCTCCTCGGCAGCCACGTCCTGTTCGACCTCGACCTCCTCTCGGGCTTGGGTGCTCTCCGCTCGCTGGTCGACGGCCAGGGCCAGCGGCTCGGTCTCGTCCCGACGAGTCGGTGCCTGCTGGAAGGCGCCGGCAGCAGCCAGCTCCTCACCACGGCGCGCCGCGGCCTGGGTGGCACGCGAGCGGCGCCCCACCTCAGCGACCTGGCCGCGCAGTGCTTCCCATGCGGCAGCGTCCTCATCGCGCGCGGGGCGCGGGCCGATGCCCGGCTGGGTGTCCGGCACGCGGCGCTGCTCACGCCAGGCGTCGGCGAGAGCAGCTGCCCTCTCCCACTCCGCGCGCAGTTCGGAGCCTCCCTCGGGCACCGGCCCGAGAGCCTGGGCCCAGCGCGGCGGCTCGTCCGCGAGGATCTGGCCCGTCATGATCAGCCGCTGCTCGATCACCTCACGCCGGGCGCGCAGATGCTCGATCCATGCGGCCGGGGTGTGCTGGTCGCGCTCGGCCGCCCGGGCGGCGAGCCACTCGGGCACCGCGGCGGTGAAGTCGGGAACGGGCACGGAGGCATCGGGAAGCATCACTCGCAGCCGCTGTTCGGCCTTGACGCGCTGGTCGACAACCTCGGCCCGCTGGAGCCGCTGCTTGGCCTCCTCCAGCTCCAGCAGGTTCGCCCGCATCTCGGTGGCCACGCTGGCGCCGTCCATGCCCGCGGTGTGGGCCGCGGCCGGCCCGGGCTCGCGCTGCCACTCCTCGCGGGCGCGGTCCACCCAGGGCATGTCGGCGCGCAGACGCTGCTCACGGCGCAGCGCCATCAGCCGCTCGACGGCGGCTCGCTCGTCGATGCGGGCCTGCTCGGCTACTGTCCCCAGCTCGACGGTCAGCCTGTGCTCATGTCCGGCAGTGCGCAGCCACTCCACAGCGCCCGGGTCGCCTTCACGGGCCCGGACGGTCGCCCTGAGCACCTCGGCCTTCAGTTCGCGCTGTTCCTGCTGGGCGTGCGCGATCTGCGCGGCGGCCGTGCGGCCATCTCGCCGGGCCTCGGCGATGGACTGGGAGAGTTCGCTGGTGGTGAGGTCGCCGTAGGCACGGCCGGGCCAGGCCGGCACAGGCAGGCCGTCCACGACGAGAGTGCGCGGCTGGCTGGCCACGCGAGCGTCGGCCTGGCGCAGGGAGTCCAGTGCCTGGCGGCGGCGCTCGCCGGCCCGCTCGGCGAGCCGGTCGAGCTGCGTATCGGTCAGGTCGGCGAGCGGACGGCTCGAAGCGCTCGCGGACAGCTCGGCCATCTTGTGCCGGGCCTCTGCGACCTGGCGGTCAATGCGCCAGCCCAACACGTCTGCCCGGTCTTCCGCGTCGTGGAAGTCCCGCTCGAAGAAGGCGCTCTTGAGGATGCGTTCCGGGGTGAAGCCCGCAGCTTCGGCACGTCGAAGGGCGCCCTCCACGCTCCGCCGCCAGCCCTCAGACGCGATGAGTGCCTCGGCGTCGTAGTGCAGGACGTTGCGGGCCATGGACTGGTACCGCAGCGACAGCGCACGGTCGTGCACGTCGGTGTACTCGGCGGACAGCTGCGGGATGCCCCAGGCCCGCTCCTGCTCGGCCTGAATGGACTCGGTAGCCGACAGCGACGCCTGGATGTTACGGGCGATCGAGTCCAGCACGTCGTGCATCGTCTGACCTTCTTCGACGATGACGTACAACCTGTTCTCCTCGCGGCCACGCGTGAGCTGCACGTAGGCACCCTCACGGGTGGTCCGCCGGGTCACCAGGCCGCTGCCGGTGGCCACCGTGGCGCCCTGCCCGCGGTGGCCGGTGGAGGCGTAACCGAGCTCGACGAACCGCTCGACATAGTCCGCCGCCAACAGAGTGCGGCCACCGTGATCGGCGTGACGGACCACCAGGTCGCCCTCGTCGGTGATGCGTTCGACGACCCACTGGTCACCGTTCTTGACGAAGTCCTTGCCGCCTCGGACGACGTTGCGGCGGTCATTGTCGCGGGTGACGACGAGGTCGCCGCGGTGGGCCTGGAGGCCGTCGTGGAGGTCCGCGGTCTGGCTGCGGTCGAGCTGGCCAGCACCCATCCTGTAGGCCTGGGCGAGGGCGTTCAGCTCGCTCACGGTGACACGGTCGTCGGCCATCATCATGGCCGACTTGCCCGCATCGGAGTCCCGCTGCCAGTCCGCGAATATCTGCGCCTGCATCTGCTCACGGGTGCCCGCGACGATCCGCCCGTTGTCGATGTACCAGGCCCACGCCTTCTCAGGTTCTCCGTTGCGGAGCATGAGGGACGCGGCCGCTTCGCCAGCAGCGCGGAAGCGGTGAACAGTCTCCAGCTCGACAACCGGAACCGTGTTGGCCAGCAGACGCAGAGCGCCCCCGGATTCGACGGAAGCGAGCTGCGCGGGGTCACCGATCAGCCGGACGACAGCGCCGGCTTCCTGCGCCTCGGCGACGACCCCGGCGATGCGCTTACTGCCCGCCATCCCCGCTTCGTCGATGATGATCAGATCGCCTGGACCCAGCTCGAACTCGGGCCGAAGACGCTGCCCCTGGCGGTGCCGCTCGCGGGCACCGAGCCACTCGTGGAGGACATACGCCGGTGCTTCGATACCGCTGGACAGTTCGCTCGCGGCACGCGCGGAGGGCCCCAGTCCGATGACGCGGCCACCGGCCGCACGGACCGCGTCCGCGGCCACCTTCATAGCGGTGGTCTTGCCCGCACCGGCCGGTCCGATACCGGCGATGACGAGCTTCTCACCGGTCGCAAAGGCCTGGGCCAGGGCGCGCTGGCCGGCGTCGAGCTGCCTGGTGGGATTCGCCTGCTGGTACGCCTCTTCCACCCGCTTGTAGGTGGGGACGGAGACAGCCGGAATGACGCTGGTACGGGCCGCCGCGACGATCCGGTCCTCCGCCGCGAGAACCGCTGTGCTGGTGAACAGCTCGGTTTCCCGCCGCCGGTAGATGCTCGAACCGTCGGCGCGGGTGAGCGGTTCAAAGCGCGGATTGAGGTCCGCAGGAGTGATGTTGATGGCCTCCACGTTCAGCACTCGCTCGGTGATCCGGTCGGCCAGATCACCGCCCATGACGGTGCCCTTGGTGGCGGTCATGACCCAGCGCCGTGCCTCGGCGAGGACTTGTCGCCGCCCCCAGACACTGCGGTAGTCGTCCACGGTGGTGAGGACTTCCCGGGCGGCCTTCTCGATGTCTATACGTGCCAGAGCAGCCGGGTGCGGCCGGTTTGTTGCGGCTGCGGCCCGGGCGTCTTCGAGCAGACCATCCACTCTCTGGACGCCAAACTTCTCGACAGCGCTGCGACGCCAGTCCACGCGCATATCAGCCAGAGGACGGGCCGCCTTCTTCTCGGGTCGAGTGTCGAGAGTCGCCTGCTGGGTGAGCGCAATCAGAGCCTTCTGGGACGGCTCGTAGCCGTGCTTCTGCCGGTACTGCTCGACCAGCTCGGCGGTCCTCTCCTTGATGGACATCGAGCGCCCGGAGTGCGCCTCGATCAGGTCGTAGCCGACCCCGGCAATTTCCATCACGGGTCGCTTTCCGGGCGTCACCTCACGGGGCTCGGCGCGCAGATCAAGGCGAGCGCAGACTTCCTCGACGACCCGCTGGTTGTACAGCTCGGAAGCCGGCACGTTCTGCGAGTACAGCAGGGCGCTGTCGAGGGCTCGCCACTTGCCGTCCAGGCCCATGACCTTGTTACTGACCACGACGTGGTCGTGCAGCATCGGCTCCGAATGCCTGTTGTCGAAGTGCCGGAACCGGGTCGCGATCAGGCCGCGGTGCACGTCCTCCTGGGCGACGCCATTGACCCCGGTGCGCGTCATGGTGGCGTTCTGTTCGAGCCACTGCACCGTGTCGCTGATGGCCTGCAAGTGAGCCTGCTCGATGGTCTGCCGCAGCTGCTCATCCCCCAGTGCCCAGAGCACTGAGACGCTCTTGGGCGCGGAGAAGACGAGGTCGAAACCGGCTACTGCATTGCGCGGCTTCGATCCCTCCTGCTGCTTGACGAACTTGCCCAACTCCTCCTTGGACTCGGGGCTCCGCCCGTACTCCTCGCGGAAGAGAACGGCTCCGACCTTGCCTCGCATCGCTGCCCGCTCGGCTGCGGTGGCCGCACGGTTCTCTGTGCGTGCATGGCGCTCCAGCTCTTCCTTGAAGCGCTTCCCGAAGACCGTCTCCGCATCGTTGAACTGCATGTATGCACGGCCCAGTCGGGCGGCCTTCACGGACTGCTTCGCGGTCGCACCGGCGGCGATGCGCTCGGCGATGATGCGGTCTGCATCGGGGTGCAGTCCTTCGCCGAACAGGGCCCGCATCTGCTCTTCGGAGACCGTCCCGGAGACGCCCAGCAACTCGATGCCGGAACCCATCCAAACCCCAGGCGGGTTACCCGTCGCGGTGTAGTAGTCGCCGAGTTCCTGGCCCTCCTCACGGGCCTGGTCGGCGCTCACTGTCTCGCGGATGTAGTAGGCATACCCGTCCCCGGCGCTGAGGCGGTGGACGGTCATCATGGCAGTGATCTTACCCTGGGTCATTCGGAATGTCTGAGGTGTGGAAGAGATGATCTTGTAGCGCGTTGCGCGTTCAGACAGATGTGGAGGAGCTTGCGACGATCACGATGGCTGGACGGCGACGTGATACGAGATCATCTCTTCCACACACGCATGTGTGGCGGCTTTCCATGGTCAGGCTCTCCGAGCATGGCTGTGGAAAGCCGTAGGGACATCCGGACCTGTGGATAGCCCTGAAACCGAGACCACTTGCGGCCTCGCTTGAACCTGCGGGTTCGCCGCTGCGGTTGGCGCTGGGGTCTTCGCACCGACGGGCGGACGTGCGAGGCACGGGCACCCGTCGGTGCGGTGCACCGTACCGTGCACTGCCCGGTGCACCGGCGGCCCCGCCGCCCGTGCACCGTGCCCGCCGGGCGGTCGATGCACCAGGGTGCATCGACCGCCCGGCGGGCACGGTGCCTCAAGGAAAATGGGGCTCGGTGCACGGGCGCTGACCGCCCGTGACGTCTCGCGGTGCACAATGGCACCCGACCAACGGATCACGGAGGTGTGCATCGAATGGCAAAGCGCAAGAGTGCAGCGCAGATCGCCGCGCGGGAACAGGCCCGTGCACTGCAAGCACAGTTCGACGTGCTGGCAGAGCGACGCCTGGACATCGCCACGCGGGCCGTCGCGATGCGAAAGGACCTCGACGACTTCGACGACGAAACGCAAAAGCTCATCGAGCAGCTGATGGCGAAGCGGGACAAGAAGCGGTCAGAGATGCATGCCCAGCTGGGAGCACTCGCGGTCGAGATGACCGACACGAAGGTGAGCAAGTCTGAGGCGGCCGGCCGACTGGGGATGACCCTCACGGAGATGAACGCGGCGCGAAAGGCGTTCGACGACGCGGTGCGGGCTCGCGCTGAGGCGTCAAGCACTCCGGCCCCGCCGGCTCCGGCTCCTGCCGAACCTGTGCCGACTCCCGCCGCCCCCGCCCTGGACACCACTTCGGGGGACGGCCTCCCGGGCATCACACTGCCCCGGCAAGAACCTGGGACGTTCGGTGAGCCGGTGTCGACTGGCACCATCACTCCGCCGGTCAGCTGACTGCCTCGGCGGTGGGCGGGAACGCAGAAAGGCCCGGCTCCCCCTCACTGGGGGAACCGGGCCTTCGCTGTGCTGTCGGGCGGTCATGGGGGGGCGACGGGCAGAAGCGCACGGCCTGAGCCGTCGCGGGTGGTCGCTCGGTAGCTCCGGGCGAGTAGAGCCGGCCATCGCACCGGGGGCACGCGGTGACGGCCGGCCGTCGCGTTCACCGTCCGCCGGACCGGTGTACTAGCCGGGCGGACGGGTGGTCAGAACGGCGGTTCGTTCGTGTAGTCGACGCGCTTACGTGGCCCCCATGCGATCCGGGCGAGCAGTCGCGGCATCGGGCACACGGGGCAGTCACCGGCGGGCTCCTCGTCGTAGTCCCGCCACTCGGGGAGGTAGCCCCTGCCCTCGCACTTGGGACACGCAAGGTCGGCTACCCGGTGGAGCGAGATGTCCCGCAGGTGTCGGTCCACTTCGATGCACAGGTACTTCGTCGGCCACCACTGGAGGCGCAACGGTCGCCAGTACCACGTCTTCAGGCGCTGTCGGATCCTCGCGTGCATGGGTCGTCCCTTCGTCGTGTGTGCGTGTGCCCGGGGCGGGCTGCCGACCCGCCCCGGTGCGCGGTGTGTGCTCGGCTGGGGCCTACCAGCCGTACCACCATCCGCGTATCTGGTCGGGGGTCTGTCCCTGGTTCCCCATCCACGTTTCCGCGATCTGCTCGAAAGTGGCTTCCGGGTTCTCCAGCAACTGCCCAACGGTGTGGACCATGAGCTGCAAGGCGTCCTCGGCCGGGCCGCTCGGGTTGAGCGCCTCGGTAAGCAGAGCGGCCGCGCCTTCGGTTGCGGCCTCGACCTCTTGGGGGGTGTAGGGCGGCGTGGGAATGGCGACTCCTCGATGGTGGGGTGATGTGGGGCTTCCGGGCAGGCGCGGCGAGCGTCGCTGTGGTCCTGGCGGTCGTCGCCCGGCGGGTAGCAGCCTGACGGGCCTGCGGTAGGCGTGCGCTGCCGCCTGGCGTCCGTCGCACTCCGCCGTTTCCAGCCCGGTGGGCCGGTGGCCGGACGATGCGTCCGGCCACCGTGAGCGGGTTAGAACGGCGCCTCGTCGCGCCAGTCGCTCGGGGCGGGCTTCGGCTTCCGGGGCCACTCGCTCGGCCTGGCAACCAACGCGAGACGGAAGGCCATGGCAAGGGGTCCGCGCACAGTGACGTACCGCCGGTACTCCGGGCAGACAGGGCACGGCCCGGTGTAGTCGTAGTAGGGGTTGCTGGCGTAGTCGGTGCCCACCTGCTCGTACAGGGAACCACTGCCCTGGCAGCGGGGGCAGTCGGGGTTCGCCTCTCGCAGTACCGTGACGGCGGTGGGGTTGCTGTAGGGCGACAGCTCGACGACAACGTACCCCCGGCGCCACATGAACCCTTCTCGCTCCAGCTTCCGGTACCGGCGGGTGAGCGCATTTCGGGCTCGCACGTACATGGGTGGATCCTTCCTCGCGGTGTGCGTGTGAGGTGGGCACGGGGGCGGCGGGGCCAACCGCCGCCCCCGGATGGTCAGAAGCGGTTGCCGGGTTCCCGGCGGGTGCACTGGCCCTCGAACACCACGAGGTGCGTAAGGAGCTGCTGCGCGGCCGCGAGGAGCGGCGGGCCGTCCACGGCCACGAACTCGGGCACCCGCTCCTGGTTCTCCTTCGCGGCCTTGAGCTGGGCGCGCATGATGGCCGCCCACGGGGTGTCGGCGCACACGGTGTGGACCTCGGGAGTGCCGTTGTTGTACTCGGCGTACTTCTTCCCCCACACCAGCACCACGGTGTACTTCTGCGGGGCGGCGGGCTTCCGGCTCTTGCTGCGGGCGCGGGCCAGACGGTCGGCCTTCCAAGCGTCGAGCAGTACACGGAACATGCGGATCATGTCGTCCTCCAGCAGAGTGCGTGTGGTGTGGGCCTTCCCGGGGAGCCACCCCGTTCCGACAAGAAGAACTCTACCAGCTAGTCCCCCCCTTTGCCAACCTGAAAGGGCATCTGAGCTGGTCTTTTTGCGGCCTGTTGCGCGCGGTCGGCGTCGCTGCGGTCGCCGCCACTGCCTCTTACTGCTGCTTGTTCTTGGCTGCCGGGGCGTGCGGGTGTTGCACGTGGATGGGGAGTCTCTCTCTGCCCTGTGTGGGCCTGTGCCACAGAAAGTCAGCCACGGCGATGCCCGCACGCGGTTGACGGGAGCAATGTGGGCATCAGCCACTTCCCGGTATCAGCCACGCTACCTATTTACGGTCTCAGCCCCGTGCCGGCCCGCGCGCCCGCCACGGCGGCCGGCCAACCGGCGGCCCGCCCGGGCCCGTCGGAGGCGAAGCCGAACGCGGGCGACGCGGGTCCAGCGCCGCAGCGCTGGCGGCGTCCGGGGCCGGCCCCGGCGGCGTCCGGGGCCGCCCCCGGATCGCGCCCCCGGCGCGATGCACCACCCACCACCAGCACGATCCATCCGAACGGCGACCAGGGCCGCCTGGGGAGTGCGAGGGGGCGGCGCGGAGCGCCCCTCGCACCCCGCCCGCCAGGGCGGGGTGACCACCCTCCGGGCAGGCGCACGACCTTGGCCCGGGGCCGGGCGGTCGTCGGCATCCGCGAGCGCTCGGGGAGCGTGTGCGCCGGTGCTGCTGCGCGGCGGCGTGTTCGGCGCTCTGGGCGGTGCGCCCGGGGGCGGCACCCTTTCGGGTGCCGCCTCCGGCCTGCTTCTCAGAAGAGGAACACCGGCTCGGCCACCGCCGGGAGCTGGCGCGGCTCCGGTGCGGGCTGCGGCTCCTCGTCGGTCGCCTCCGTCTCGGCGTCCATCTCGGCGAAGTCGTCGAACTCGTCCACCTTGTGGAGCTCACCCGTGAGCTCTTCGAGCTCGTTCGGGTTGTCGCCGAACTCGAACCGCACACCGGCCGCGATCGTCTTGGGGTTGATGAACCACAGGGTCTTGGCGGCGGCCTTGTTCAGGACCTCGGCGAACTTCTGGGCGAGCGGCTGGGCGTCGTCCCGGTCGCCGAAGGGGCGGTTGCGGAGCGGGTGCACGAGTCGCCCGTCCGTGCCGGTGGTCCACACGGCGTCGACGTTCCAGCCGCGCTCACCGATCAGACGGGAGGCGAAGAACGTCAGCGTCTCGCCGCCGTGGCGGCGCTTGATGGTGAACGTGGCGGTCAGGCCCCGGCGGGCCTTGTCGCCGACGATCTTGGTCTCCTTGTCGATCTCCGCGATGATCATTCCGGCGCTGGCCGCGCGGCCGAACGCGGGGAAGTTGTTGACCTTCGCGACGATCTGGTTGTCGAACATTTCTCGTTCCTCCGGTGGAGTAAGTGTGGTGTGGTCTTCCCGGGGAGCCACCCCGTTCCGACAAGAGATACTCTACCAGCTCCACCCCCCTTTGCCAATCCGAAAGGGGCTTCTGAGCTGGGCTTTTCGAGGATTTTCAAGATCTTTTCGGGCGGCCGGTCAACAGGCTCGGCCACCCGGCCACCGCTTGCCGCTGCTGCGCCTTTGGCGGGGCGCTGGGCGGCCGTCGGCCGGGGGTGCGACAGTCCGCACCCCCGGCCGGTCGCCGTTAGCTGGTGCGGCCCCGGCGGCCCTTCTCGGCCTTCATCTTCTTCTCGGCCAGACGTCGGCTACCCGCCGACGAACGGCGCTCGCGGCCGGTGGGGTTCTCCCCGACCTTGCGCGGGTCGGGCTGACTCTCGCTGCGAGACGTCATCTCGCGACCTCCTGGGTTGGTGTGCGTGTGGTGTCGGTGCGGGGTGCCACCCCGTTCCGACAAGAGGAACTATACTGGCTTGACCCCCCTGGACCAAACGCGAAAGGGCCCGTGAGCTGGGCAAACGGCCCACCGGGCGGCAGTCGGCAGGCGGCCGGTCAACCCTCCTACCGCTCGCCGCTGCTGCGCCTTTCAGGCCCTGCATCCGTACGGCGGGACGGCCGGGTGACGGCCGGTCACCTGAGCCGCCCAGGGTGGCCGTGCTTGTGGCCTTGGGCGTGATCTCTCTCCGGGGCCCTCCACGCACCTGATGTTGGGGACCGGTGCCCGTGGCGGCCGGCACCGGGTCCGCGGCGGGTCGGGGCGGTCCTGGGCGGGCACGGCGGTGGGGTACGGGAACTCAGGTCCCGGGGGGCGGGGGTCCGGAGGAGCCCCCCGGGACGGCAGCGCGCGGCGAAGCCTCACCGGCCCGCACGGCCGCGCCTCGACTGCCCGCACCGCCGGCCCGCTCCACACCAGCCATCGGGCCACGCCAGCCCCGGCGGGCCGGCCGCACCGGCCCGCACGGGCGCGGCACACCGACCGGGCGCGCCCACTGCCGGATCGCACCGAAGGTGCGATGCACCACCGGACCAGCCGCACCCCGGCGACGGGAGCAGCCACCGGCGCACCGCCGCCCCGGCCGGCGCCGGGCCTTGCCACAGAGCGGCGGTGCGCTGCGGGTCCGGCCTGGGCCGCGTAGCGGCCGATGCCTGCCGCCCGCCAGGGCGTCCTTTTCCGTGCACGGAGTGGCGCGCGGCGCCGCCCCGCGGCTCCGCCGTCGTCGGCTTCGCTCCGTGCCCTGTGTGCACCGGCGCGCCTCCGGCATGGGCTCGGCCTGGCGGCGCGGGACAGCGCAACGGGCCCGCACGGGGGCGGCCGGTGCCTCGCCGCCCCCGTCGGGTGTTCAGCGCCGCCGAATGCGGCTGATGGTGATGAGCGCC
>NZ_CP108099.1 GCF_036194065.1 Streptomyces sp. NBC_00239
GCGCGGACGCTCGCGCGCCGGACGGCGGGGAAGCCGACGGGAGCGACCAGGGAGCCGGGGAAGCGGCGCGGCCGGGTCTTCCCCGCGCGCTGGGGAAGCGGGGCAGCGCCCGGGGAAGTGGGGAACTCGACGGCTGCCGCGAGACGGACCGGGTGGGGAACTTCCCCACCCGCGCGCCCTCCCCCGACCCTCGGCCGGTGGGGAAGTTCCCCACGGCGGCCGGTCTTCCCCACCCCGCTGCGCGCGCCCGGCTTCCCCACGGCCGGGGAAACGGCGACGGGGAACTGCTGCCGCGAGTCGCACGCGGCCCTCCCCGGGGCGGCTCCCCACCCCCCGCTTCCCCAGCTCCCCACACGCGCCGGCGCCGGGACCGACAGGTCCCGGCGCCGTGGTGCTGCACGTCGGTCAGAAGATGCTGTCCTGGTACGCCCCGGACGGATTGCCCGCGGCGAGGGCGGCGGCTATCGCCTCGTCCAGCCGCTCCGGATCGGCGGCGGCGATGGCGGCCTGGACCGCCCGCGCCCGCCCCGCCGCGCCCCGCACGTCGGTCAGCGCGTGCCCGGCAAGTCGCCTCCTAGCTGCGGCGTCGCGGTTGTTGTCGCCTCGGGTGCCCGGGAGCCAGTGGCCCGGGTTCTGGCACGCGCCGTGGTCGCATCGGTGCCGCACGACCAGCCCGCCGGCGAGGGCGTCGGCCCCGTGGGCGAGGCGGTAGCCGAACAGGTGGGCGGGCACCACGCGGGAGGTCTGGGTGGTGTGGGACCCTGCGCGGAAGCTCCCGTGCCCCGTGTCGGTGATCGCCCCCAGCCACCACCAGCAGTCGTCCGGACCGCGCTGCAGGACCTGCGCGCGGTAGCGCTCGACGGTTTCCCCATCGGCCAGCAGCGTTCCCCACGGCACCCCTTCCCCGCCCTCCGGGGCGAGGGCTTCCCCACCGGGGTCGGCTTCCCCACCGTGGGGAAGCGGGCCGGGGTCTTCCCCACCCGGGCCCTGGGGAAGGTCGGGGTGGGGAACGCGCGGGCGGTGCTGCTCGCTGGGGAACATCACCGCTTCACCATCCCGGCCGGGCCGGGGCGGCTCGCCGTGGGGAAGCTCTCGGGCCCGGCGTGCACGAAACGGGCCTCGGGCCACGGCTCCTCGCGGACCACTTCCCCATCGCTGTACGTAATCGTGACGGCGGTGTCGTGGTCGGGGTCGTACGCGGCGCTGGTGAAGAACCGCCACCCCTCCGGGTCCCCGTAGATCCACGCCCACCCCCCGGCGAGGGCGTGCGCGAGGTCCTTCACGCGGACGTCGCGCACCTCGGGCTCGGCCGGCCTCGCCGGGGAGTCACCCAAATTTGGGTGACCGGGCTCGGCTTCCCCGCGGTCGTCCTGGGCGGCCAGCTCGGCGGTCGCCTCGATGTCGACCTCGCCGTCGCCGTGGTGGCAGATCACCGCGCCGGTCTCGTCGGTCTCCGTGTACGGCGGGAGGTCCTGGTCGTCGTCCTGGTCGCCGGTGCCGTAGGTGCGCCGGCCGCAGCCGGGCGCGGTGCACCGCCACACCTGCTCGCCCTCGACCTCGATCCGCTCCGTGATCGTCGCGCACCCCGGACACGTCGGCGTGACGTGCATCACATTTCACCTGTTGGGGCGGGTTCGGCGGTCGGCACGGCGTTCGCGGCGAGGAACGCGCCCGCTGCGGCGGCGGCCTCCTCGCTGGTCTCGGCGTGCCCGTCGTCGCCCTCGGGCGCCTCGGCGGTCTTGCGGTTCGCGGCGGTGGCGATCCACCACCACCCGCCGAACTCGGGGTGGTACGAGACCCGGGCCTCCCCGCCGTACATCTCGAAGTGGACCGGCTCGCGGTTGGCGGCCGGGTTGATCGCGCTCACCGCGCCGGGCCAGCGCAGCCGGGCGGCCTGGCGGCTGATGTCCCACGCCTTGCCCAGCTGCGGGTAGCCCGCTCCCAGCTGTCCCGCCTTGCGCGCGGTGTCCTCGGCGGCGGCGTCGGCGGCCTCGCGTACCGCCCGCAGGGCGCGCAGGGTGGCCAGTGCCCGGTCCGGGGAGCGGGTGACCACGGTCTCGCGCGTGGGCGCACCCATCGCGTCGAGTTCGCCGGCGCGGCTCCAGATCTCCCCTCCCAGGTCGTAGGCGAGGCGGAGCACGGCGGCGGTCAGGGCGCGCTGCTGGTCGTCGGCGGGGTCGGTCCATGCCGGGTCGCGCAGCTTGAGCAACTCGGTCCAGTAAGGGTTCTCATCGTCCATGTGACAAGCGTAGTTGTCGTGGCCGTTCTCGACAATCCAGATTGTCAAACTCGCGCGCGGCGCTCCGCAGGGCTTGTTATTAGCCGCTGCTCGGGCGGCGGCGTCGCTCGGCCGTTCGGTGCGCGGCGGTGCAGCTGTACGGGCGGTGGCGCGGGCAGATATGACAAGGGACGACGAAGCAGGGCGAGGTGGTGGTGGGGGTGAACGACGTGTGGCCGCTGAGCCGGTCTCCCGTCGGTACGCGGCGGGCCTGGCGCAAGCGCGAGGAAATGCAGCTGCGGCTGAACGGGCAGTACGGGCCGGAGTGGTGGGAGGTCGTGCCCGTCATTGCCGGGATCGCGGCCGTGCTCGGGTTACCCCTGGTCGGCCTCGGCTGGCTGTGGTCCCGGGTCGGCTGGTGGGCCGCGCTGCTCGCGGCGGTGGCGCTCGCCTACGGGGTGCGGGCTGCCGTGCGGTGGCGGCGCGCGGTGGTCGTACAGCGGCGCCGGCGGGCGCGGTGCTACTCCCTCGCGGAGATCGACGCGGCGGACGACCGGCGCTTCCGCTCGATCGTCGGCCGTCTGCTGCTGCGCGACGGCTGGACGCACGTACGCGGGGTGCGCATCAGCCGCACGGCGGTGCACCTGGTCGGCAACGGGCCGGACGGTCGCCAGCTCGGCCTCGCCTTCGAGCGTGGCGTCGAGCAGCTGGGCGAGGCAGGCGGGCGGGCGGCGCTGCGCCCGGTCGGCGGTGCCCCGCGGCTGCCGGCCGGAGTCGCGCCGGGCCCCCGCCCGCTGTTCGTCGTCGTCAGCTCCGGGGTCTTCTCCCGGGAACGTGTGGTGTGGGCGGCCCGGCACGGGGTGCGGCTCGTCGACCGGGCGGTGCTGCAGCGGTGGGCGGCCGGGGAGGACCTGGCGGTGCTCCTCGACCTCGGCCTGGACGACGTCGCGCAGCCGAACGCGTCGTAACGGGCGGCAGACATGACGAAGGGCCCGGGAGATTCCCGGGCCCTCGCTGTCGGCGGGGTCGGTCAGCCGCTGTGCCGGGGCAGGCGCCGCTCGGCCTGCTCCTCGATGGCGGTGACGCGGCTGGCGTCCCAACCCGGCTGGGCGGGGAGACCGTAGAGCATCCCGCGCAGCTTCTTCGCCTCGATCACGGTGACGCCGTGCAGCTCGGTGCGCCCGCGCGGCGCGGGGACCTTCGCGCCGTGCACCGCGAGGACCGGGCGGACCGGCACCCCCAGCGCCCTGGCGGCCTGCTCGGCTTCCCACACCACGGTCTGCAGGGCCTTGGTCTGGTCGTAGCGCCCGTACCGCAGCAGCCCGCCGGTGATCGTGAGCCGCGACTTCTTCGACTGCCAGTTCTTGCTGTCGACCAGGACCACGCCGAACGGCCCGGCGACCAGGTGGTCGATGTTGGCCCGGCTCCCGGGGATCGACCGGTCGTGCAGCACGGCATAGCCGCGGCGGGCGAGGGGGCGCAGCAGCCGGGCGGTGGCCTCCTCGCCGACGGCGCCGCTCGTCCAGCTGTTGCGGGCCCGGCGGTAGATGCGGTGGACGCCGTACGCGAGGACGGCGAGGGCGGCGACGGTGCCCGCCTGCCACCCGAGCAGCGTGCCGGCGGCCATGCCGACCACGGCCGCGCCCGCTGCGGTCAGCGGCAGCACAACCTTGGCGCGGCGGTGCTGCTGGATGCGCTCGGCGGCGCGGGCTAACTCCCCGACGCGGCGGGCGCTGGCCCCGGCCCCGTCACTGCGGCGCCCTGGTGCGATGGCCATGTGGTCCCCTCCTGGTCTGCCTGCTCGGCCTGTCTCGGGGACCGTAGCGCCGGGCACCGACACGGCGGCAGTGCGCCTTCGGTGCCCGGCGGGCGGTCCGGCGGTCAGGGCCGGACGGGTCGGTCGTCGCCGAACTCGACGAACCGGGCGAAGGCGCGCTCGATGCGGGGCTTGCCCTCGGTCACGGCGGTGATGACGCGGTCGAAGTAGCGGCGGGCGGCCTGCTCCTGGTCCTCGGTCAGCACGATGCGCCGGTCGGGCCCGGCCGCGGTGACGGCGGCCAGCAGCGTGCGGGTGTCGTCGTCCTGCAGATGGAGCACGGCGAGGGCGCGGGCCAGCCGGTTGACGACCTGCTCGGCAGTCTCGGGGACGCGCTCGCCGACGGAGTACCGCGCGCGGTCGGCGGTCTCGTTGCCGTACCACTCGCCCGCCTCGGTGAGGATGCTGCGCAGGTCGGTGTAGCCGGGCTCCAGCGCGAGGGCCTTGCGGCACTGGTCGAGCAGCGCGACCAGGACCTCGACGTCGGCCTGGTTGACGGGCGCGGCGTACAAAGGGCTGTGCTCGTACCCGTCGGGGCCGATGACCTTGTTGCCGGTGGTCACCTCCTCCCCGGTGAGCAGGGCGTGCCGCTCGTCGAGCAGGGCCTTGGGCAGGGCCTCGAAGATGCGGGCCCATGCGGCGCGGACGGCCTCGCCATCGAGGTCGGCGGGCAGCGTGTAGACGTCGTCCGCGCCGGCGCGGGTGTCCTGGGTGGTCTGTTCGAGCCAGATGAGCAGCGGTTCCTCCAGGTCGAAGAAGTCGGCGAGGAAGTTCTCCTCGGCGGGCAGCAGCCGCGGGGCGGTGTCGGTCATGCGGGCGCTCCTGGTCGGTGAGGCGGGGGTGATCATCCGGCCCAGAACCACATGGTCTGGTCGTCGGTGTCGTGCTTGTACGGGGCGCTGTAGTCGATGCCGGGCCGGTCCGGGTAGGACGGCCGGAGCACGCGGCTGTGGGGGTAGGACTCCGGGGTGCGGCCCAGGATCGTGTTGATCTGCTCCTCGGCCTCGTCGGGGACAACGCCCTTGACCAACATCAGGGTCGGGTTCGCCTCGACGCCGACCGTGCCGTCGTCGAGCACTTCCATCTCCAGGTCGACGTCCAGGACGACGTCGAGACCCGCTTCCCGGGCGAGGGCGTAGGCGCTGCGCACGGTCGGCCACGTCATGCCCTCCCAGGGCACGGTGATGGTGAGCCCGTCGTCGCCGTGCTCGCGCTCGATGCGCAGCCAGTCGATGGGGTCCCAGATCCGGCCCAGGGCGAGGCTCGGGGATTCGGAGGCGACCATGTGCCCGTCGAACTCGGTGCGCATCCACTCGCGCACCGGGGAGTTGGGGCCGAACTTGTAGCGGGTGTGGTTGGACGGGTGCCCGCACACCGACAGGTTGGGCACGGACCCGGCGGTGAGCTGCATGTCCTCCATCACCGCGTCGTGCAGCTCGCGGTGGTCGGCCGGCCACTGCTCCCAGTAGGCGCTCTCCCGCTGCTCCTGGGCGGCGTCCTGGACGGCGGCGTCGGCCGTGCAGGGCTCGCAGCCGGTGACGTGGCGGAGCTGCTCGCGCGAGGCGTTGGCCTGGGCCCCGTTGGCGGGGTTGGTGACGATGCCGACCCGGTCGCCCTCGACCCACACGACCTTCGCCGGGAAGGGGTCGGCGGGCGGCATCTGGACGGTGTCGCCGACCTGGAAGTGGCCGTCTTGCTCCCACGCGGGCGCGGGCGGCTGCGCGGGGACAACGGGTGCGGTGGTCGCCGGTGGCGGGTGCTGGCACGAGGGGCAGCCGATGGACTCGGCCGCGTCGGCGGCGGGGGCACCGGCCGCTTCGGCGAGGGCCCGCCAGCACACGGGCCGGCCGGACTCGTCGAGCGTGCGGCCACTGGGGAAGTCCTCGTCCGGGCCGTAGAACACGGCGACGACCGGCTCGACGCCCGGCAGGACGATACGAGTCGGCGCGATGTGGGGCTCGAACTGCGGGGCGGGCGGGATGGACGCGAGGCTCTCCCACACCACGCAGTTGAGCAGCTGGGCCAGGGTGCGGCACTCGTGAGTGCCCATGCACGGGTCCCAGGTGCTGCCGTCGGCGCGCAGCACCTCCAGGCCGTCGGTGACGGTCAGGGTGATGGTGTCGTAGACGTAGGGCTCGATAGCGGGCGCGGTGGCGGTGCGGCGGCGGTTGCGGAACAGCTGGCGGATGTTCACGGGGTCTGGTCCTCCTCGTCGTCGAATGCGTCGGTGATCAGGTCGGGCCAGCGGGCGTGGCCGCGGAATTCGAGGCGGTGGCGCAGCATCGCGGCGGCGTGCTCCCGGGGGACCTCCAGCGCGAAGTCCTCCAGCGCGCGGGCGATGACGTCGCCGACGGTGACGCGCATCGGGATGGTGATGTGCAGGTCGACGACGGGCTCGGCGAGGCGGGCGCGCACGGCGGTGGTGATGGCGTGGTCGGTGGCGGCCTGCAGCTGCTTGCGGTAGTGCTCGTCCGCCCGGCGCTCCTGGCGTTCCTGCTCCAGCCGGAGCAGGCGGGGGGTCAGCAGGGCGGCGAGCAGGGCGAGTAAGAGGACGGTGCCCACGAACCAGGCCACGGCTACTCCTCCTCGGCGGCCGGCGCGGCGGGGTCGTCGTACGGGCGGACGACCTTGCCGTCGGCGAACGCGCGGCGGGTGCGCGGCACGAAGGTGGGCTCGGGCTCGTGCTTGTCCTCGGCCTCGTAGACCACGGTGGCGTTGATGCCGTGCTCGTTGACGGCCATGCGGTAGTGCTGCCAGCCCTCGTGGCCGTAGAAGGTGTTGATGGGCTCGCGGCAGGTGACGCACAGGGCGTCGTCCGGGCGGGTCAGCTCGTCGTACACCTCGACGGCGTCGGACAGGGCGCCTTCGGGGACGGCGAAGCGGCGGTCGATGGAGTCGAGCAGCTCCTGCACGGTGCCCAGGTGCCGGTCGCTGGTGGCGGCGAGGGCCTGGCCGACGATCCCGAGCAGGGCGACGGTCTCGGCGGTCGCCGTGGCCAGCTGCGCGTGCAGGGCCTCCAGTCCGGCGCGGGTCCACTCGATCTCCTGCTGCGAGGGTCCGCCGGCGTCCCAGGTGAAGCGTCCGCCCGGCGCGGCCGGTGCCGGGCGGATGGGCTTGCCCTGGGAGTCGAGGGCCGTGCGGTCAGCGGGGCGGGTGCCCCGGTCGGCGACGGGGAGGGGGACGACGGCGGCGACGCGCTCGCCGTTGCGGGTGACGTACGTGATGGCCCCGCCGTCCTTGGCGCGGTCGACGACGGAGGCGATCTCGTCGCGGACCTTGCGGATCGGGTGCTCGTACTCAACTACGGTCATGTACCAATGGTACCGCGCTGCGTGTACCAAGGGTACGCACTTGCGGGAAGTGGTCGAAGAATCTGGGCGCGGCCCGGACCGTGCTGGTCGGTTCGGCCGGCGCACGCGCGCCATACGTCGGACCGGAGCGGGGGGCTCCCTCGTCGGGCGGGCGCGCGCAGCGCTGCCGCAGGTTCCCGGGGAACGGAGTGGATCGCGCTTGCGCGACCCGCTTGCGGGCGCCGTAGGCGTCCACGTAGGGCCCCGGGGTTCTGTGGCACCCTCCGGGGCCCGGTCGGCGAGGGAGTTCACCGCGACCCACCACCCCCTTCACCACCCACCGGCCGGCGCCCGGCCACGTCCTCCCACCCCCTCGGAGGAAGGGCCCGCCGGAGGCGTCTTGTTCGGTGACCCGGGCCAGCGGCCGGGCGGCCGTCGCCGTACCTGCTCGGGCGGTCGGGCGCGTGGCGCTGACCTGGGCGGGTTTCATAAATCCGACCGCAGATGAGGCGCCCGGACGTTCACGGGTCACCCAAATTTGGGTGACTGGCGGGCGGTCGGGTAGCCGGAGCCCATCGCTGGGCCCCGGCCCCCTCAGAACCGGACGTGCGCCTTTCAACGCATCCGGCTCAAGCAAGCCGCGAGGGCTCCGCAGGGTGGATACTTACGGTCCGATTTCCGTCGTTTGCATGATGCTGACGGTGACAATCGGCGTGCACGAGGCTGAGGTTGGCTCGTTCATCCGTCCCGCCGTGCCTCCGGTAAACGAGGTGGTGCTTGTTGAGCACCTTCCTCGACGCCGCGAACCAGTCGATCCACTCGCGCAGATTGTCCGGCTCGTATTCGGCTCCGTCGATCAACGCCTGACGACAGAGGGGACACACGCCCTTCTGTCGCGCCGCCAGGTACAAGCTGGTCTTGTCCATCGGCGGCGGCGCTTTGATGCGGCGACGCGCCCGCCAGTAGCCGGTCAGGGTCGAATCGTCCGGAGACGACGACCCTTTGACCGCGTTATGGCGGGCGTAACGGGTCCAGGCGAACTTCTGGAGGTAGGCACCACTGGGGTGGTGGCCGAATACCCAGTTGTCGCGCCTGGCCTTGTTGAACCGGCCGAAATAGTGGCGCTTGATCCACAGCCCCGAGCGGTTCTCGTGGCCACGTTTCGCCCACTTGTAGAGCAGCGTGAACATGTAGAAGTCCATCGAGCAGAACACCCGATGCGACGCCACACCCCGGTAGTACGCCGTCCAACCCCGCACAATCGGGTTGAACTTGGCGATCACGGCCTTGGACGGAGCGCCCCGAAGGGCGCGCATTTCGGTCCGGAGCCGTTTTCGGAGCTTGTTGCACGCCTCTCTACTCGGCCTGATGACCAGCGTGTCACCGTGCTTCTTCACGGAGAACCCCAGGAAGTCGAACCCCTCACCGAGGTGGACGACCTTGGTCTTCGCCTCGTTGAAGCGAAGACCTCTGGGTGCAAGCCAGTTCATCAAATCCTCTTTGACCCGGAACGTCTCTTCCTTGCTGTGGCACAGGGCCACGAAGTCGTCGGCATACCGGATCAGCACGGGAGTTCCGGCGACGACGCAGAATTCACGCCCTCTGCGTGTGTCGCGCCTGGCTCCCGCGGCCTCTTCCATCCCGTGCAGTGCGACGTTCAGCAGCAGCGGGCTGATGACACCGCCCTGAGGAGTGCCCTCCTCGGTCGGCGTCCAGCGTCCGCCTTCCATCACGCCGGCCCGCAGCCATGCCCGGATCAGGTCCCTGGCGGGGAACTGGCCGATCATGGCGTTGAGGTGGTCGTGACTGATGCGGTCGAACGCGCCTTCCAGGTCCGCGTCCAGCGCCCACAGGCGCTTGGCCAGCCTGCCCCTGCTGAAGGAGCGGATGGTCGCGATCGCGTCCTGGCAGCCGCGTCCGGGCCTGAAACCGTACGATTTCGGCTCGAACCGCGCCTCCCACTCGGGTTCCAGTGCGTTCTTCACGCGGGCCTGGAGCACCCTGTCACGGATGACCGGGATACCGAGCGGGCGCTGCTTCCCGTTCGCTTTGGGGATGTACACGCGCCGGACCGGCTGGGCCTTCCACGGGTGCGACCGGTGGCTCTCGGCCGCCAGTCTGGCCCTCCCCGCAGGGGTGAGGACCGTTTCCCCGTCGATTCCTGCGGTCCGGCGACCCTTGCTCTGCTGGGTCACCCGCTTCACGCTCACCAGCGTGTTGCTGCGGCTTCTCAGCATGAGCTTTTGCAAGTTGCGGACCCGCTTGAGGTCCCCGTCCTGCGTCGCCTTGAAGATCCGCTGCCTCAGCCGCCGTACGTTCTCCTCGCACTCGGCCCAGTCGATGCTGTGCCACGCGAGTTTCCCGCCCTCCGGTCCGTTCACCTCGGGCACACGGGCAGTCGCATCTGCCGCTGTGGTACTCAAGCACGCCTCCGGCATCCAACTTGTCCTTCGGTTCCGACGCCTTTGCATTGGGGCTTCAAAGGCTTACCTGATCCACGTGGGCGCCCTTTCGGGCCGGGCCACCAGGGCCCGTATCCGGCGGGTTATGGCGGACAGCGGGTGGAGAGCCACCGCCCGTTTTTCCCTGACCTTTCGGCCTACCGGCCTTCGCTTCTTGGATCATCCTGTTCCTGCTGGGGAGTTGGGCCTCCCTTGCGGTCGGCTTACCGGTCATTCCGGACCCCATCAGGGTTTCCGTGTTCCGCACGCAGAAGATGCGGCTGGGGTGGGCGCCCCCTCTACCCCGTGGCCAGCGGTGTCTCACTACCGATGTTGCTTGCATCGGAAGCCGCCTGTGCCTTACAGCACCGAGCCCTACCCTGCCGAAAACCAGCCATCGCAGGGGTCCCATATAACGAGGCATTAACCGGGGGTTCACGCGTGTTCGCCCGTCCAGCCTTCCCCTTACCTGTGGCCCCTCGATGGCCGAGGCGCCCTTGGGCGTGAACGCTCAGCTTCACACCCCGCCGTTACCAGCGACGCATGTGAGCGCGGGGACGAAAATCGAGACACTAATTCGGAGGAAATCTCTTGTCTGAATCTCTCCACGAGACTGACCTCACTTCTCAGCGTGCGGCCTCACGTCGCACAGCAAGTTGGTGCGGAAGGGGAGCCTTCCGCAGCAGGGCCGGACCGGGGACGGGCCGGACCCATCGCGCGCGCGTGCGTAGGGGGGTCCCAAAAGTCCCAAAACCCGGCGGCACGCAGCACAGTGCGCCGGGACCGGGGGGTCTCGGGGCACTGTCGGCGGGGCGGGAGCGGGGGCTACCTCTGGGCGGCTGCCGGGGTGCCGACGGCGATACGGGCGCCGACCAGCTGCCCGGCCTGGGCGGCGGTGCGCAGCGCCTTGGCGGCGGCCTTGGCGTCGCACGCCTGCGGGTCGAGTCCGCCGACGTTGCCGACGTAGAGCACGGCCCAGCCGTAGCGGGCGGCCTGGGTGAGCCAGCCGTCGGGGAGGTCCACGGAGCCGGTGAAGAACTGCCCGCCGTCGGGGTCGAGGACCAGCAGCCCGTCCTCGCCGGCCGGGCCGTGACCGAGCAGCAGCACACCGACCCACTCGGCGACCTGCGGCGGGGCCTGCCGCAGCCGGGTGACCAACTGGAAGCCCTGGGCGAGCAGGTGGCTGGCGACCACGTTCGTCAGCTCGCCGGTGGGGTTGTCGGTGACGACGTACGCCTTCCCGACGGTCTCGGCGACCAGGACGGGCAGGTCGGCCCCGCCGTGGTCGAGGACGGCGGCCGTCATCGTCATGGCGTAGCCGTCGGCGGGCGCGGCCGGGGCGAAGTCCTCGCCCATCTCGATGACCTGGGAGGGGCCGCACCGGTCGTGGACGTAGACGACGTGGGTGAAGGTGCCGCCCGTGCGCACCACCATGTTCACGGCCCCGGTCAGCGGCTGGTCGCACACCACGCACTGCCCGTTGGCCAGGGAGACCTCGGCGGCGCGGGCGAGGCCCTCGGGACCGAGCAGGGCGCGTACCTCGGGGCTCATGTGCAGGTCAGGCACCGGCGTGCTCCTGGTCGTGCTCGTCGAGGACGGCGGCGGCGTGCTCCTGGCGGGCGTAGCCGCGGGCGTCGGTGTCCCACCGGACGTCGGCGGCCGGCACGGGGCCGCGGCCGGTGCCGTGGGCCCGGTCGTGCTCCAGCAGGCGGCGGGCGGTGTCCTCGGCGTCCTGCTCGCTGGCGGCGGGGTCCTCGACCTCGGCGAGGGCGGGCACGGCGCGGTCGGCGAGGGCGGCGCGGTGCACCAGGTACGTGCGCTCGCGCTGGCGGTCGCCGGGGTGGACGGTCAGCTCGTCGTCCAGGCGCTGGACGGCGGCCGTCGCGCGCAGCAGGGCGAAGGGGTCGGTGGTGCTCATCGGGTCCTTTCGGGGAGGGACGGCGGCCGGAGCCAGCTCGAATGGCTCCGGCCGTCGCCGTGGTGGTCGGGGGTGGCTCACAGCTCGGGGTCGTCGACCTGCCCGTTGTCCTCGGTCTTCTTGCTGAGCTTGTGCACGGCCTGCCGTGACACGCGGGCCCGCCCGGCGATGTCGGAGTCGCTGTATCCCCATGAGATCGCCCGGTTGACCAGCTGCAGGCGCTCGGTCTTGTACTTCTCCAGCCGGGCGCACTCGGCGCCGACCACGGCGAGGCGGTCCCAGTCCTGCTCGCGCAGCCGGGCGCGGTGGCTGTAGGCGGCGTCCTTCGTGCCGAACAGGCGCACTCCCTGCTGCCCGGCGTGCCGCTCCTCGCGCTCGATCCAGGTGTTCAGGGCCGCGTCGGTGGTCTCGGAGGTGATGTCACTGGCGGCCAAACGGCCGTGCTGGGCGTCCCAGTCGGCGAAGTCGCGGGCCGGGCGGGGGTCGCCGTCCATGAGGACGGTGCGGTACCAGGACCGCACGCCCAGCACCTGCAGGTACACGCCCGTGCCGTCGCGGTACGGGGTGCCGAACACCTTCTTCACCTCCTGGTGCCAGTGCTCGTTCGCGCCGATGTAGCGGGTCTGGAACTCGCACTCCTCGGCCAGCTTGTCGAGGGAGAGGCCCAGCAGCTCGGGCTTGTAGACCTGGGGGAACCGCTCGACGATGTCGGCGAAGTCCACCAGGTCGGCGTCGACCTCCGGGGCGGCGGCCTCGCGGTGACGGGAAGTCAGTCGGCACAGCTGGCGGCCGGCGCGCGCGGAGGCGGCCGACCAGTCCAGCTCGCCCCCGGCCTCGAAGAATCCGTCGAGCAGCTCCTGGGCGTACGGGGCGACCA
Source organism: Streptomyces sp. NBC_00239 (assembly GCF_036194065.1). Taxonomy (NCBI): domain Bacteria; kingdom Bacillati; phylum Actinomycetota; class Actinomycetes; order Kitasatosporales; family Streptomycetaceae; genus Streptomyces; species Streptomyces sp. NBC_00239. Next base: position 12,561 of record NZ_CP108099.1, read on the forward strand.
GTTCCAGCAGGGAGTTGGCGGCCTCGACGTCGAGGTACGGGTGTCCGGTGAACCCGGAGTCGATGGTCCAGCACAGCAGCTCCGGGACCGGCTCGAACCACATGTGCGGGCCGCTGCCCGGCAGGTACAGCTTGCCGGGGTGCCAGCGGTTCCAGGTCTCGCGCGGGACGTCGTTGGTAGCCCTCCAGCTGGGGTTCCAGGGCTCCCGGTGCTCGGTGCCCTCGTGGAAGGACAGCTCGCCCGTGCCGGTGTGCAACAGGACGTGCTGGTAGGACCCGGGAGCATGTGCGCCGGGGACGGGCTCGGTCGGGATCACGCTCGTCACGGGGGTGATGGCGACACGGGGCGCCCGGTAGGTGGCGACCTCGACCTTCGGGACGGGCACGGTCTCGTTCATCCAGTTCTCCTCGCTGAGTTCGGTCTGACGTAAACAGGTTGACGGTGCCTCAGGTCAGCGTCAACCGGTTGACAGGGATTGTCCGAAAGCAATAACAAGCCCTGCGGTGGGCTCATCGGAAGATCAGGAACCACGAAGCGGCTGCGCCGGGGGGCGGCCCGGCATGCCGTGGCGTCAGGCGGTGGCGATACGGCGCTCGATGCGGGCCCTGGCGACGGCGTGGTCGCCGCGGCCGTCGGCGGTGCGCGGGTAGCGGCGGCGGGGCTGGCGGGCCAGCGTGGTGAGCACCAGGGCGGCCTGCTCGGGGTGCGTCTGGACTCCCGTACGGACACCGGCCTTGGGGGCGCGCATCCACTCCTCCTCCTGACGCCACCACCGGTACAGCTCGGTCTCGACGGCGTACCGGCGCGCACGGCTGGCCGTGACACCGAAGCAGCCCAGCGCCTTCGCCGCGGCGACCAGGGAGCCGGGCCGGGCGCGGTAGTACGGGGCACCGGAGCGCTCGGCGGCGAGGGTCTGGCGGGTGGCGTGCTGGTCGGCTCCACGGCGGCGGAGAGCGGCTCCTGCGGCCGTACGGCAGCGTTCCCCGGGCACGGCCTGGCAAGTGGGGCACTCGTGATGGACGGTCATCACCGCGCGCGTGGCCACCAGCAGGTTCTGCATCCTCCCCAGGTGCTTGGAGACGGTGCGGGCGCTGTATCCGGTGCGCTCGCACAGCTCGGTGAGGCTGAGCGCGCGGTCGGCGTGCAGGACGAGCTGCTGGTAGACGCGCCCGGCGTGGTGGCCCAGCCCGCCGGCGTGGTTCTCGGTGGCGCGGCCGTAGGCGAACAGGTCGGCCTGACCTGCGGCGAGGCGCTTTTCCAGGCGGGAGATCAGGGTGGGGCGGTCTACCCCTAGGGGGGGCAGGTTCCTTTGTGTCCCACCCTGCGCAACGAGGGTGAAAGCAGGGTGCGAAGCGGTGACGGGGAGCAGCTCGTAGGTGTTCGCCGGGCCTGTGTCCTCGGCCCGGCCCAGCCAGCTGTCGAGGCCCAGCCGCCGGAACGCCCGGCTCATGGTCGAGCGGCCGTAGCCAGCGGCGAGGGCGGCCCGGCGGGCGTCCAGGTTCAGCACGGTGCTGCCGGACTGCAGGGCGAGCAGACAGAACACGTCCAGCGCGGCGCGGTCGGCGGGGCCGGAGTCGATGGTCCAGCGCTCCGGGCAGGCGTCAGCGGCCTGCTGCAGCTGCTCGACCAGGGCGACGACCTCGGCGAGGTTCTCGGTCCACTCCAGCGCCTCCTGCGGGAGCGGGAGCTTGGCCGCGAACGCCACGCACCGCTCCCACTGCTGCTCGAACTTCTCCTCCGCCTCGGCCTGGTTGAGCATGACGCGCAGCGGGCCCACGCCCGGCGAGGTGCACAGGTGCAGCAGCCCGCCCTCGCGGTACTGGCGGTCCTCCAGCAGACGCTCGACCATCGGCTGCGACCAGCGGCGCAGGGCCAGCCTGGTGAGCACGGAGGCGCACACCTCGCTGACCCGGTCGGCGGGCGGCCGGCGGGTCAGCAGCGCCATCGTCTCGCGGTCGAGGACGGTCTTCGGAGTGCCAGCCAGCCGGGGGCCGTCGTCGTCGATGATCTCGCCGAACGCGTCCCGGCCGACCAGCTTGGGACGGACGTCCACGGCGGCCGGGACGGCGTCGATGATGAGCAGCAGCCGCAGGAACGCGTCCGACGGGTTGCCACAGGTGGCCGGGGTGAGCAGCTTGGCGGCCCGGCCGGGGCTCAGTGGGCTCAGCAGCTCGCTGCGGCCTCCGTTGCGGTGCGGGGCCCCGATGGGACGGGCCGCGCCCGTACGGGACTTGAGCAGGCCGTAGTCGAGCGTGGGCAGGCGCTTCGCGGCGGCCACGGCGATCGACTCGACCAGCGTTGCGTCCAGCAGCGTCTCGGCGGCCACCCATACGTGCCGTCCGCCGGCGGACCCGGAGGCGGCGACCACGTAGGTCAGCCCGGCCTCCTCCAACCAGCGCAGCAGAGTTGCGAGGTCGGGGCCGACCTCGCCACGCTTGGTGTCGAGGTCGAAGCACAGCCAGCGGTAGGCGCGGAAGAAGCTCGACAGGTAGACGGCGTACGGGCCACGCGGGGCGCCACGAAGGGTGTGCATGGAGCGCTCGACGTACTTGTGCTGCCACTGGCCCGAAGAGTTCATGGTGTCGACGCGCACCGACAACCGCGGGGACAGCCGCAGGAACAGGTCCTGCAGGTCCGCACGCGGGGCTCGGGGGGTCGGGATAACACCGGTATGGGGGTTGTGATTCGGGGCAGATGACGGGCTGTGCGCACTCGACTCCGCGGACACTCCGGGGGTCGGCGTGAGCTGTCCGGCACCGTAGCGGTCCGCTACGATGGGGGGCGCTCCTAACTCCATATGCACGCCGAAGCCCCCCTACCGCCGTTCGGCGGAGGGCCTCAACGCGACCAACCAGGCGCGTGAACTGGGCTCCGACTCTGTATGCGGTGTAGGACACCACCCGCCCGACAGTCGCCGTGGAAAGCGTCTGTGGGGCTCGACTCACCTCCTCCTCTGTGAGGCGAGGCCCCCCGGTTGGAAGCCGGGGAACCTCTGGGACTGCGGCGTTTGGAAGACACCGTTGGACGGGTTGAGCAGGTACAGCAGCAGCAATGCAATGGGTTTCAGCGGCCTGGGAAGAGACGCTGGACCCGGTACGTCGGAAGGGCGCCGTTGCCCCGGTTGGAATGACCGGGGCTTTTTGGCGCCCTTCGACGCTTTTTCAGATGATCAGCCGGTCATGGGAAGTTCCCCCTGGTCCGGCTCACCGAAAGCGTCGCGGGCCCATACCGGGCGGCCGTGCTCGTCGAGCTGGTCGCGCCGGATGAGTTCCGCGATGTACTTGCCCATCGAGACCCCGGACGCCTTGGCACTGGCGAACGCCTTGGCGTGCACCTCGGGCGGTACAAGTGGCGACAGACGCACCAGCTTGTTCTTGGACTTCGAGTCTGCGACGGGCGGCACGTACTCCCGATCGCGCGCATCCCGACTTCCATAGGGCCTAGACATACAGGTGATCATGCCACGCGGGCCGTTCATGTACGTACTCAAAACGCGGGTGCGGCGCGTGTTTTTTCTGAGGCGGGAGGTTTCATCCCTCGTCCCCGGGTGAACGGCTGACGGGCAATTAGGGCAAGTCGGGACGTTCGTGGTTGCTCGGGGCGCTTCCTCCCGGCGAGGGAAGGCGTCCAGCGCACGGCCAAGAACGTCACCCGATCCGGTCACCCTGCACCCCTTCCTGCGCTGCTTCGTGAGGTCCTCTCGAATCCGTAGACGTATCGGCCCTCGAAATCGTTACAGGAAAGGGGACACCAGTTTTCGCACGTCAAGTGGTGTCCCCCCAGGCGGGAGAGGGGGCGGGGTGTCTCCCGCTGGGCGTCCCGTCTCCCGGGAGACGGCTGTCCGGGCCGGCGGCCCGACGGGCATGTCGGTGGCGTCCTCACACTGGGGGAACGTCGGCCGCCGGATTCTGTTACACCCCCCGCCCGCGGGCCCGGGTGCGCGGTCAGCGCTGCGGGAGGTCGAGCAGCATGGCGTGGAACAAGGGCGCGTCGGGGATGCGGGGGCGCAGGTCTCCCAGCGTCTGCCAGCCCCACGACTCGTACAGGGCGTGGACCTTGGGGTGCTCCTGGTCGACCAGGAGCGTGGCGCGCTCCTCGGGCCGGGCGGCGAGCAGGGCGTCGTGCAGCTGGCGGGCGGTGCCGGTCTTGCGCCACGGGACGCGCACCATCAGCTCGCTGAGCGCGTAGGTGCGGGTGCCGGTCTCCTCGACGACGTCGGCGGGCACCTCGGTGAGTAGTCCGCCCCACCACGGTGCGCCGGCCGGGAGCGGGGCGCCGTAGGCGTAGCCGACGGGCTGGTCCTGGTCGTAGCCGACCACGCACGTCCAGCCGTCCCGGCGGCTCCAGCCGTCCAGTCCTTTGGCGAACCGCTCGACGGTGGCGAACGGGTCGGTCTTCGCGGCCTCGGCGTACACCTCGGCGTAGACGTCGAGCAGCAGCTGGCGCACCTCGGCGGCCTGGTGGTGGTCGTAGTGCCGTATGTCGAGCGCGGTCACGGGCGGGGCTCCTAGGCGGTGAGGGTCCGGCGGACGGTGGCCAGCCGGTCGGTGATGCGGCGGCTGTCGAGGGAGGACGCGTCGATGCCGGAGACGGTGGCCGCGGCCTGCTCGCGCTCGCCCTGGGCCAGCTGCAGCTCGGCCAGCTGCACGGAGTAGTACGCGCGGTTGCGGCGCATCCGCTGCGGGAGCAGGTCGAGGGCCTGGACGGTGGCGGCCTCGGCGCGGTCGTAGTGGCCCAGCGCCTGGTGGGTGATGGCGGCCAGCCCGGACAGTTCGGCCGGGTTGAGGAACGACAGCCATGTCGGCGCCGGCTGGCCCGGGTCGACGCGGTCGTACGCCTTCTCGGCGGCGAGCAGGGAGCGGACGGCCCCGGTGCGGTCGGTGACGCGGGCCTGGCCGATGGCGAGGCGGGCGTGCAGCAGGGTGGCGATGTGCGGGTCCTGGCGGGCGCGGCGGTTGTCGAGGGCGGCGCGGGTGATCTGGACGGCCTCGCGGTGGCGTCCCTCCAGCCGGGCCTGCATGGCGAGGTTGGACCACGCGCGGGCGGTGGCGGAGGGGTCGGCGGCGAGCAGGGCGCTCTGCAGGGAGGCGGTGTGGAGCAGGGTGGCCTGCTCGCCGTCGCCGCTGTCGTGGCAGGCCCAACCGGCGGACGCGTACAGGCTGCTGATCGCGCCGTGCAGGGCGCGCTCGACGCGGTCGCCGTAGGTGCAGCCGTCGAGGGCCTCGCGCAGCCGGGCGATGTAGCCGGTGGAGACGGAGATCAGCGGGCCCCCGCCGATGGAGAAGAAGTGGGCGTCCATGCGGCCGATGCGCTCGTGGACGCGGTCGACGTCGCTCATCGACAGGCGCCCGCTGGTGGGGGTCTGGTCGATGCCCAGCACGGCGGCGACGGTGGTGGCGGCGGACGCGGTGATGAACCGGCGGCGGTGCACTGGCTCCTCCTCCTGCTGTGCCGGCCGCGGCGGACGGGGAAGGTTGGCGCTGGCCTTGCCACGCGGCACGAACCCCAGCGCCTGGGCCGGACGATCGAAGATCCGTTCCAGTGGCAGAAGGTACTTGGTCCACGGCCAGCGGACTTCCCCTGAGATCCACCGCCGGACATGCCGGTCGCTGCAGTCGCCGGGTCTGCCGAAGATGTCCTCGGCCACCCGGTTCACCTCGTCGGCGAGGCCCTGGTGCTTGAAGTCGTACTCGTCGAGCAGCGCTTCGAGGATCGCGTTGCGCTGTCTGTCCATCGGGGCCCCCGGTGTGCTGTGCGTGCGCGCGACGGTAGTGCGGCGGCACCCCGCGCGTTGGCAAAACTGTCCGGTCTCTCGACGGGAAGTGCCCGCAATCCGGCCTGATCCCACCCGGACGTGTGGCGGTTGTCTGGGAGTACCGAGACGAACCGATCCGGGAGCCCCCGTGCCGAACTCCTCCAGCGGCGCACGCCGTGTCACCTGGTCCTCGAAAGCCGACCCTGACGGGCGGGTGCGAGAACGCTGGCGCCGCGCGGACTGCCGTACGGACTGGGCGCACTGCGGCCGGGAGTGGGACGCGGTCGCGGTCGAGCTGCAGCGGGGCCTGGACGCGCTCGACGCGCTCGGCCTCGGGCTGCGGCAGGGCTACCCGGTGCTGGCCGACTACCTGAGCAACCGGCTGTACGTGATGGTCGACCCGGGCACTGGGCACGTCTGCCGGGACGTTCCCGGCGTCCGCGTGCTGTCGACGGGCTCGCAGGTCCTCGTCCCGGTCTCCGGTGCTGGCACCATCGCGGCGCACTGGGTCAGCCCTCCCCGGGCGGCCCGGCTCGTCGACTCCGGGAAGCTGGCCGGTGCGCTGCTTCGCCTGGTCGACGTCGGCGCGGTCGCCTCGTGAGCGGGCACCAGGTGCTGCACGATCCCGACGGCGTCCTGGACGCCGAACTGCCCCTGGACCGGGAGCCGCACCAGCTCCTCGTGCGGGCCGTGCTCGCGGTGACCGACCCGGCCGGGCTCGCGCCGGCGGACTGCGAGCAGATCGCGCTGCAACTGACCGGGCACGCCCGGATCGTCGCGCGCGACGTCGAGCAGCTGGCCGGTCAGCTCCCGGAGCGCGACGGGCGGCGCCTGTTCGCGGAGGACGTCCTGCGGTCGGCACGGGAACGGCTGGCCCTGCCGCTGGAGCCGGACCTGCGGTGCCTGCAGGGCCGGGCCCGCATCGTGCGCGACCTGTACGCCCGGCTCGACCGGCTGAACACCCCTCGGCCCGTCCCCGACTGAGCGGGCCCACGATCCCGGCCCGTCGCTTCCCCCCGTGAGCGCGGGCCTTCCCCGGGCCCCGGTGGTGCAGAAGAGCTAAGGCGGCTCTGCACCACCGGGGCCCCTCTCGTACGTACGCGCGCCCGCGCGTGGACCTGCGCAAGTAGCGCAAGAACCCGTCGATATGCCCGCTCTGCCGGGAGCGGGAACGAAGGAGACCGCCCCGCACGCGCGCGCGTGGGACGGTCTCATAGGTTCCACGGGCGTTCCTTCTCGCAGGTCAGCGCGATGCCCCGTGGGTCTCACGGACGGGCTCAGAGGACGCCGCTCTGCTTGCGGAGCCGTCCGGCCTCCTCGATGGCCTCGTGCAGTGCGGAGGTGAGGTGGTCGGCCTCTTCACCGGCGAGGTCGGACTGCTTCTCGGCGCGGCGGAGCCGGTCCTGCAGGAGCGCGCCGCGCAGAGCGGAGGATGCGCCCGCGGGCATCGTGTCGCTGAAGGCGACGACCATGCCGTAGAAGCCGTGCATCAGGTCGTCCAGTTGCTTCTGGCCGTCCAGGTCGCCGGGGCTGCTGATGACGCTGCGGGCGAGGATCTCGGCGGCGGCGAGCAGTCGCCCGGCCGCGATGGCGGGGCGCTCGATGGCACCACCCCCGTCGGGGTCGATGTGCAGGGCCCTCAGCGCATCGCTGATCTTCAGGACCGCGTCGGACTCGTCGGTGTGGGTCATGGGGCGGCAGCGTAGCGACCTCGTCCGGGCCGGTTCCCCCTCTCGCCTGTTCCCGTCCGGCGGACCGGAGACTGAACTCCCCGACCCACCGGGCGGGAAGTCCTGGAGCAGGGCGGCCCCCGGCGGCCGGCGGCGGCGTACGACGGAGCGGAGCACGCTGCCGTGCCGTTGCCGCCGACTCCTGGAGATCACCGTGACTGAGCCCTCGACCCGACCGCCGGACGACGACGAACCCCTCCCCCACTCCACCCCTGACGGCCCGACGCTGCACGTGCATCTCGCGGCGCCGACGGTGTGGTCCGTGTACCGGACGGGCCTGCAGGCAGCCGTCGACCGGACCGAGTCCCTACCGAACCCCCCACCGGACAGCAGCCTTTGACCACAACCCCGTTGCTCCCTGGCGCGACCGGTCTGCACCACGACGATGCCGTTTCGCGCCGGGGAGTGACGGGGCAGCGGGGTCCCGGGGGCGGCGAAGCCCCCGGGTACCACGCTGCTCAGCCACAGGTCTGTGCCCCGGCCCCGTACGGTCAGCGCAGCCGCTCGGCCTTCGCCACCACCCGCTGCCGCTCGCGCTCGGCGCGGGCCCGCACCCGTTCCAGCGCCCGCAGGTCCACGACCTCCTCGACGCCGGCGCGCACCAGGTCGGTCAGCAGCGTGGGGCTGAGGGCCTCGGCCTGGACGGTGCGGAACATCAGGGCGCCGCGGCGGTCGGTCGCCTTCTGCGGCGCGGTCTCCAGCGCGTACCGGGTGATCTGCTCCTCGGTGACGGCCAGCCGTTTCACGGTCGGCGGGGTGCCGCCCAGTTCGGCGACGAACGCGGCGACGTCCTCGGCGGCGGCGTCCAGGATGCTCAGCCCGCTGGGGTCGTAGTCGCCGATGCTGAGCACCGTGGTGGGCACCTCGCGGTAGGCGATGCGGGCGGCGGCGTCGTGCTTGGCACAGACCGACTCGAACCCGCCGGAGCAGTAGACGATCACGCCGTACTGCCGGGTGACCTCGGCAATCATCGGCATCATGCCCTGGGCCTCGATCCACACCTCAACCGCCCGTGGCTGGCCCTCGTCCAGCGGCCGGGAGTAGTAGGACGCGGACGCGCGGACCGACTCCCAGAACTCCGCCGGGCTGTTGTACCCGAAGGAGTGGCCGGCGGAAGCGGCCCGGTCGTCGCGGATGGCGTCCATCGGGATCAGCCGCGCCCGGCGGGCCCGGTTGAGGGTCTCCTGCAGCCGGTCGTACGCCTTCTCTTCCTTGGGGTACTGGAAGGCGCCGACCAGTCGGTAGAACACTTGGCGGGCGGTCATCGGCAGGTGCGCGCGGTACTCGTCGAGGACGGCGCGGACCTGCTCGACCAGGCGCAGGGTGTCGGGCTTCGGGGACCAGTCGGCGAACCCGCGCGGGCGGGTGCGGCGGTAGGTGCGACCCGAGACGGTGTTACGGCCTGCCGTGCTCATGCGCCCATCGTGGCACCGGCCGGACCGCCCGTGTGATCCCCGAACGTGATCAAAGGGTCACCCGTTGTCAGTGGCGGCTGCTTTCATGGTCCGTTGCGCCGGTGCGGCGCGGTGCCCAGGGGAGGGGAAGCACGTCGTGGTGCAGGTAGGGGAGTACGAGCGGGCGGACGGCACGAAGGTACGGGCGCACTCGCGGTGGCACCCGGGCGCCCGGCGGGAGCTGACCATCTTCGCCGTGGTCGCCCTGGTGGTCGTCGGCTTCGGCAGCAGCAGCGGCGGGACTGCCGGCGGCGCCGGGGCGGGGGAGCGGTTACCCCAGCCGCAGCAGACCGGGGTGTACCCCGTGCACTTCCCCGGCTGGGACAAGCCCGCGCCGCGGCCGACTCCGACGGTGTCGTACCCGATCCGGTGGGACCGCAGCCAGTAGCTGCGGACCGACACAGCGAAGGGCCCCGAGTCTCCTCGGGGCCCTTCGGCGTGACGGCTGCAGGGATCACTCGGTGGTGGTGTCCGGCTCCGGCTGCTCCTGGGGGGCCCACAGGGGCATGTCCGCGGGGTTGGGGATGACCGTGCGCGCGAACGTCGGCGGGGGCGGCGGGGGCACGAACGTGCTCTTCGAGGGCGGGGGCGGCGGGTCAGCCTGCGCCGGCGGGACGTCGTCCGGCGCGTACACCTGCCACGACCAACTGTCGTCGCTGCGGCGGGCGGCGACGATGCGGTCGCTGTCGGCTTCCTCGGCTGCTCGGCGGGCGCGGTCGAGGGCCTGGAGCAGCTGCAGCGCGAAGTCCGGGGGCGCCTGATCGTCCTTGGTGTCACGGACCGGATAGTGCTTGTCGCCCCTGGTGTCGTGCACGACCACCTGCCCGTCGATGTCGTGCTCGATGCGGGCGACCCATCCCATCCGCAGCAGTTGGTACGGGCCGTCCCGGTGGGACGGATTCAGAATCCAGACGGTTGCGGGCACGGGCGGCTCCTCTGCTCGATGATCCGGTGCCCCATCATCTTCGCGCCGGGAAGCGGCCGGACTAGAGTCGGCAAAAGCGCCCGCAGCCAGCTCGAATGGCTGCGGGCGCCCCTGTGCGGTGCTGCCGGTCGGTCAGCGGCCGGCGGTGGCCTTGGCGAGGATGTCGGCGTGGTCGAACGCCAACGGCTCGGGCAGGCTGTCGAGCGGCCACCAGCGGGCGCTGCGGGCGTCGTCCCCGGCGACGATGGCGGTTCCGGCGGGCACCTCGGCGAGGTACACGTCGGTGACGTACCGTCCGCGAGGGTCGCGGCCGGGCTGGTCCCACCGGCCGACCTCGTGCAGCTGCCCGGGGTCGACCCGGACGCCGGTCTCCTCGACCAGCTCACGCGCGGCGGCCTCACGGCTGCTGGCGTCCGTCGGGTCGCAATGGCCTCCGGGCAGGGCCCACTGGCCCTCGTACGGCGGCCAGTCCCGCTCGATCAGCAGGACCTGCCGGTCCGGCGTCACGGCAACGACGTCGGCGGTGTAGCGGGTCTCCTCGGTGGAGTCGGTCACTGGTGCTCCTTGGCTGGTCGGACCGCCCGGTGCCGGGCGGGGTCGTGTCCTTCTGCGAGGGGCCGCAGCCAGCTCGAATGGCTGCGGCCCCGGTGGTGCTGCCGGACGGTCAGCGGTCGACGACGTCCTTGTCGAGGTCGCGGTGGACCAGGTCCACGCTCAAGCCCCGGGTGGTGAACGCCTTGGCGGCGTCGGTCAGTCCGTACGTGGCGGCCTGCTCGACGTCCCCGGCGACCACGGCGCGCAGGGCCATGGCCGTTGTAGCTGCCCGATGACGTCCGCCGGCGCACTGCGTCACCACGGTGATGGGCGCGGTCTTCGGTCCGGCGAGGTAGCCCTGGACCTGCAGCGCGGTCGCGGCGAGGACCTCGCGCACGCCCGGGGTGTCCATGACCGTGTCGCGCACGACCTGGTCGTGGGCGGTGAGGTGGCGCAGGTCGGCGCTGATGGCGTGCGGGTCCCGGAAGTGCTCGCGCAGGTCGAGCGCGATGGTGGCGCGCTGCAGGACGTCGGCCCACTCGCCCTGGTCCTGGTCCTCGTCGTGCAGGCGGCCGATGGACACCACGGTGACGTCGGCCGGCGCCTGGGCGACGATCCGGTCCCGGCGGGAGTCCCATCCGGTGCAGTGCTCGCGGACCTGCCCGTCGGCGCCGCGCACGGTGATCTGCCACGACGGCCAGCTCTCGCGGGGGCCGCGGTCGATGGCGAGGACCTCGTACTCGCTGCCGGAGTCGCCGTGGTCGTAGCGGCCTCCGACCCGGCGCGGGCCCACCTGCAGGGCGGTGTGCTCCTCCCAGGTCATCTCGAAGCCCTCCTCGCGGTCTCCGAGGATCTCGGCCGGGATCGCGCCGTCGCACTCCTGGCAGTGGCTCCACACCGTGGCGTTGACCGTGCCGCAGTTGGCGCACGTCCAGGACGGACGCTGGCAGTCGTGGCACGCGTCGTACGTCGGCGGGTTGTCGGCCCCGCAACTGCACGTCCAGGCACGTCGTGCCCGTTTGGCGGCGGCTAGGTCGGTCTCGTACGTCATCCGGTTCTCCTTCGGGGTGGGTTACTCGCTGGCCTGCTGGGCGATGGGGGCGACCTTGCGCAGCCGCTCGGCGGCGTGGCGCAGCCGGGACATCTCGACCTGGAGCGTGGCGTGGGCGTCGTGGTCGCTGTCGACGAATCCGGCGCCCTCGTCCAGCAGCTTGGCGAGGATCGTGATGACGTCGGCGACGTCGGTGATCCCGCCCTCGATGTTCCCGTCGGTGACCAGGCGCAGTTCGGCGCGGGCGAGCAGGTCCAGGGGTTCCATGTCGCCCCGGTCGAACTCGGTGCCGGCGTCCTGGGTGCGGTCGACGCGGACGGTGGCCAGTCCCAGGCCGGGCAGCATTCGGCTGGGGGAGTCGGGCCGGTCCGGGTCGATGCGGACCATCGCGCCGGCGATGTGCGCGACCACGACCTCGACGGGGTCGGGGTGCAGGGCCTGGGCGGCGCGGACGTGCTCCTCGACGAACAGGGGTGTGTCGGCCGGGAGCGCGGCGGCGAGGGCGGCCAGTTCGCCGGTCGTGCCGATCTCGCGGGAGGTGGGCAGCACCTCCTTGAACCGGGCGACGTCGGCTTCGGCCTGCTCGGTGAGCTGTTCCTGGGTGGGCTCGGTCATCAGTGGCTCTCCTTGGCCTGGGGGAGGTTCCAGTCCAGGGCGGCCTGGATGGTGAGGAGTACGTTGTCGCGGGTCCTCGGGGGGCTGGTGAGGATCTGCTCGCAGTCGGTGGCCCACTCGGGGGAGGGGCCGGCGCGCAGCAGCTCGACGGGGCGGAGGTCGCCCGGGTGAGTGATCCAGCCGTACACCGTGTCCACGTCGGCGTCGCTGAGTGCGGCGGCCATCAGGTAGCCGGACAGCAGCCTGCAGCTCTGGCTGTGCCAGTAGTCGTTGTTCGTGGGCTGCGCGTAGCGCTGGAGCAGGCCGGCCGCGGTCTCAAGGGCCTTCGCCGGGTCCGAGCAGGCGGCGATGTCGAGCAGGTAGGCCATCCGTTCCTTCTCCCGGTACGCCGCGATGACGGAGTCGAGGTGCTTGCGGATGCTGGCCTCGGAGAGGCTGTCGAGGCGCTCGGCGAGCAGGGCGGCCACAGCGCGCTTGGAGCCGCTGCGCTCCTTGTCGGTCAGCTCGGCGTACGCGGCGTACACCCGCTCGCGGGTGCCGTCCTCGGCGGGAAGGCGCTCCGGGGCGCGGTCCCGGGCGATGTCCTGCGCGAGGCTGCGTTCGGTGGTCGCTCGGCGGCGGTGCTCCGGGGCGACGGGTTCCTCGACGGCGGCGAGGCGCTCGTAGACGTCGGCGCGGGCGAGGTGCTTGGCGGCCCAGACTTCCCGCCTCTCCTTGGCGGCGGGCGTGCCGGTGGCGGCCATCGCCTCGTTGTACGCGGTGTCGATCTCCTTGCGCAGTTCCTCGGCCCGGTCGTGGAGCTGGCGGGCCTCGGCGCGGCGTGCGTCGCCCTCGGCGCGGGCGGCCTCGTCCGTGAGAGAGGGCAGCAGGGAGCTGACTGCCTTTTGCTCGTCGGTCAGGTTGGCGTACCAGCCGTCCAGGTAGCGGGCGTGGGTGGCGGCGTCGGCCGGGCCGTTGCCGATGCCGGTACGCCGGCGCTGCATGAGGACCCACGCGCCCACCGTGGTGTTCCACCGTTCGTGGGCGGCCTGCCGGGAGCTGCTGGCGGCGTATCCGATGTCGGTCCAGCTGGCGCCGCGCTCGCGCTCGGCGACGACGGCCTGATCGACCAGCCGCTCGGTGAGGCCGTGAATGAACAGGGCGTCGCGCAGCACGCTGCCGTGGTCGTCGGCGGGGTAGAGCTGGGCGACGTCGCGCAGGGCGGCGTCGGTGATCTCGCGCAGGGTCTGCGCGCGGGCGAGCATCGCTTCGTCGGCCGGCGCGAGGGCCGGGGGTCGCTCGCGCTCGGTGGGTTCGTTCGTCTCTTCCATGTCGTAAAGGTAGCCCTGACAGCACGGTGTGTCAGGGAAACCCTGACGATTCGGCGGGATTACTCCGTATGGGTGGCGCGAAAGAACCGACAGGATAATTACGGTTATCCTGTGCCTATGGCAGAGGTCACCCAAACGGGCGAAGAGATCGCACACGAAGTCGAGGTCCTGCGCCCGGCGGCTGGCGCGCTGTCGACCGGCACCCGGGACCCGCGCGACCTGTGGCCGGAGCACGCCCGGCGGCTGTACGACCACCTGGTCGCGCTGTACGGCGAGGCCGACCCGCTGCCCACCCTCGCCGCGGCCTGGATCGGTCACCAGCGCTCGGTGAACACGCAGAAGTCGTACGCCCGGGGCTTCCGGGTGTTCGAGGAGTTCGCCCGGGAGCACGGCGCGCACCCGATGGCGGTCAAGTTCCCGCTGGCCGACACCTTCCGGCTCTACCTGGAGGTGACGCCCACCTGGGTACGGGTCAAGGGCGGCCGGCGCGGCGAGATGGTCCGCACCGGGGAGCCGTACAGCGAGGCGTCCCGGGCGAACGCCCTGTCGGCGGCCAGCTCGTTCTTCACCTACCTGGACAAGGTCAGCGACGACGGGGTGAAGAACCCGTTCGACGCGGTACAGCGCCCGTACCTCGATCCGGACTACTCGCCCACCCCCGGCTACACAGAGAAGGAGTGGGCCACCCTGGTGGTCACCGCCCGGGACCACCACCGGGTCGCCGCGTACCGCAAGCGCGCGTACGCCCTGCTGCTCATGCTCTACACCTGCTGCCTGCGCATCGACTCCCTGCTCGCGGCCCGGGTCGAGGACCTCGGCTACGACAAGGGGCACCGGGTGCTGCTCCTGGAGAAGATGAAGGGCGGCGGCCGGAAGAAGAAGCCGATCCCGCCGGTCACCTGGGACGCGCTGCAGGACTACCTCGGCGGCCGGGAGACGGGGTGGCTGTTCTGCACGGCCAGCGGCGGCCAGCTCGACGAACCCGCCGTGTGGCGGCTCCTGCAGGCGCTCGCCAAGCGCGCAGGTCTCCCGCTGCGCGGCCCGCACGGCGTCAAGGGCGACGCTGTGACCCACGCCCTGGCCAAGAAGGACGCCCGCCCGGACAAGGTGCAGAGCTGGGCCGACCACAAGGACTCCCGCACCACGCAGCGCTACAACCGGCGCAAGGAACTCCTCGACGACAGCCCCGGCTACGGCATCGGTGCCGACCTCGCCGGAGCCCTCAGCGAGAGCTGACGCTTCGTCCTTCCGGCGCCCCCGACGCTCCGGCGGAAGGGGGTGTCCGCTTTCGGTGTGACGGTCCGGCCATGAACTGGACGAACGCCCATCTGCCCCGCCGCTCGATCCGCTCCGTCCTCTGGGCGCGGCACTGGCGGGAGCTGTACGCCTGGCTGCTGGCCGGCCTGCTCCTCGACACCCTCGTCGGCGGCGGGCACGGCTTCGATCCCGGATCGGCCTGGGACATGGCCCTCGGCGTGCTCGCGCTCGCGGCCGTGCGCACCGGGCTGGTCCGGTGGATCGCCGTCCTGACCCGCCGGGACCGGTGACCCGCTCGCGCGTACGCGTGCGCGCATAAAGGGGGGTCCAGAAAGTCCAGAAACCCCCGGAGGTCGCGCGGCGGCGGCAGGCGTAGGCGACAATCGGCGCGTGCCGGAGTACCCCTCGATCACCGCCCTGGACCGGCTCCTCGACGACCTGGTCGTCGGCGAGGCCCGGCGGCGTCAGCACGGCATGGTCCGCAGCGAACTGGCGCGGGCCCTGGCGCGCGGCGCTCTGCCCGTCCCCGCCCGGCGCAGCCTGCGGCGGCTGCTGGAGGAAGAAGCCCTCGGCCCGTACGTCCGCCTCGCTGAATCCGGCGCCCTGCGTGCCCGGCTGGTCGACGGCCAGCGTCCGCCCACGTCGGAGGCGACCAACGAAGTGCGCCGGCAGGTCCTCGACGCGCTGCGCGAGGCGCTCGGCCTGCCCGCGCTGGAGCTGGGCGGCGGGGCGCTTCCGCTCCAGCCGACTCCGGCCTTCGGTGACCTCGCGGCCCTGCGCCGTCAGCTCGACCAGGACCTCGCGGGCCACATGCCGCTGGGGCAGACCCGGCTCACCGCGGTGCTCGCCCTGGTGCTCGACGCGGCGCCACGGTCGGGGGAGCTGGTCGAGCTGCGGCTGGACGACCTCGCGCCGGGCAACACCGCGGTGTACGTCGAGCGGCGTCCGCAGCGCGGGGGCGGCGACCCGGAGGGCGAGGGCGAGTGGTTCGAGCTGTCCCCGGTGAGCCGTGCGGCGCTCGGGCGGTGGCTGCCGGTCCGCGCGGAACTGGCCCAACGTGCCCACGGCACCTCGCGGTTGTGGGTCTCCCTGTGGCACAACCACGACGGCGACCCCGGCCGCGAGGGAGCTGTGCTGAACCGTCCGCCCGGGATGCCGCTGGAGGAGAACGGGCTGATCACCAGCTACCGGCGCGGCCGGACCCGGTACGGGCTCGCCGGCCTGCTGCCCCCGAAGCTGGAGCAGCTGCGCCGCGCCGTCATCGCGGAGACTCCGCCGGTCGCCGTCGATAAGGCTGAACCTGCCTGATCCCTCTTCTGCTGGCGCTGTTGCCCTGAGCTGCGGTTTTCCAGCCGGACGCCGCCGCTGGGCTTGTTATTAGGGGCGGCGCGCTTGTGGTGCATGAAACGACGTCGTTTACTGGTTCACATGGCCAGGAAAAGGATCACGCTGCATCTGTCGGTACAACAAGCGGGGCGTCTCCGGCTGCTGATAAAGCGGCATCGGGAAGCCGAAACGGCGTTCGTAAATGACCTGGTGGAAGAGCGGGCGGAGGCGCTGACGGAGCCGGTCGGCTCGGTGGAGTGGGAGCGGGCCGTCGCGCGGATGCGCCGGCAGGCGCGGATGGAAGCCGCGGACCTGCGGCCTACCCGCTGGCCTGCCCTGGATGTCCTGATGGAACGTGCCCTGCAGGAGCGGCTGCAGCTGCCGGACCTGGCGGGGCCGTGGCTGCCGCTGTCCCGTACGGAACGCACCCGGCTGTCCCTGTCGGGACGGTGGCCGGCGTGCCTGTCCGGCTGCGAAAGGGGCACGGCGGAAAGGGCGTTCACGCTCGATGAGGACCTGGTGCTGAAACTCCGCACGGCGGCCTGGCGAGTGTCTGAGCCGGTGCTCAAGGAACTGGAGGCGAAGAACCTGATCGGCCCGTCGAGGGACCTGAGCGAAGCGGCCCGGGAGGAGCGGGAACGGCTGGCGGAGAAGCTCTACCCGTCGAGCAGGATCGCCCGGGAGGCGGTCGAGGACCACTGGCCAGTCCCCCAGGAAGAGGACGCGAACGACTCGGCCGCCGCCGGGGATAAGTAACGACGTCGTTTACTGCTATCCGGCTTCGCGCGCGCGATAAATAGGGGCCAATTCCGGCCGCGCATTCGCGTCAACGGGAATGTTTGGAAAGGCGGCGAATTGGGTTTATGGCTGCTACGGTTTCAATTCCCTGGATTCCCTCGGAGGTATGAGTGAGCACCACCACGGCGACGGAGGCGGAGATCCCGGCCAGCCGGACGGAGGCGGACCCGTCCCGGGTCGCCAAGGGCAAGCCCCTGGACCACATCGCCGGCGTCCCCGTCTACAGCTGGGGGCAGGCGCCGCCGTACCTGCGGACCAAGACCCAACTCGCGGCGGACCGGCTGAACACGACGGAGGATCAGGAGAAGGCTCCGCTGGCGTACATCCGCACCCGCGACTACGGCGACGTGCCGCTCCACGACCCGGCGGCGGCGGTGAAGATGAAGCCGCTGCCCTCGTCGACCAAGGCCAAGATGGCGGCCCGGCGCACCTGTCCGGAGTGCGGCAAGGTCCGCAAGGTGATCCTGCGCGGGCCGTGCTCGGCGTGCCGGGAGCGGGCGGAGAAGGAGCGGCTGCGGCTGCTGGCGCGGACGTGCGCGGGCTGCAGCACGGTCCGGGAGCGCCCCTACCCCAAGGGGCACCGCCGTTGCCAGACCTGCCGACAGGAGCAGCTGCAGGCGAAGCGGGAGCGGGTCGAGGCGTGGCTGGTCGAGGTGACCGTGTGCGTCGGCGACGGCTGCACCACGCGGCTGGGCTCCAAGATGCGGGCGCGGGCCTGGCTCAAGGAACGGGCCTGGCTGCTCAACCCGGAGCGCACGGGCGTGCCGGATTCGTCGTGGTGGCCGGACTGGTCGCGGCGGTGTCCGCCGTGCGCCACGGCGTACGAGCAGGAGCAGGAACGCCAGCGTGCCGAGTATCAGGAGCGGTACGAACGGCAGGAGCGGGAGCGGGCGGAACGGGAGCGGCAGGCGGCTGCGGCTCGGGTGCGGTGGGCGGCGGAGGCGCTCGTCGACCCGGACGTGGTGGTCCTCGACACGGAGACGACCGGCCTGGACGACGACGCTCGGATCGTCGAGCTGGCCGTGCTGTCCTCGGCGGGGGACGTCCTGCTCGACACTCTGGTCGACCCGGGCGTGCCGATCCCGGCCGGGGCGTCGGACATTCACGGGATCACGGACTCCGACGTCGCGGGGGCGCCCCGGTTCTCGGAGCTGGTCGCGCGGCTCGCTGACCTGCTCAAGGGCAAGCGGGTGCTGATCTACAACAAGTGGTACGACGTCGGCGTGCTGCGGCACGAACTGACGCTGGACTACCTCGACCGTGCGGCGCAGGACGCTGCCGGGGAGGTCGTGAGCGTCGGCGTCGAGCCTGGTGGGCTGCGGGAGCAGGCGGTCGCCGCGGCGAGCAGGCAGGCGGCGGCCTGGTTGGAGGCGCTGGACGTCGAGGACGTGATGATCCCGTACAGCGACTGGGTCGGGGACTGGAGCGAGTACCACGGGAACAACCGCTGGCAGCCCCTGCAGGGCGGGCACCGGGCCGCGGGGGACTGCCGTGCGGTCCTGGACTGCCTCCGGGTCATGGGGCGCAGCTACGAGAAGCTGGCGGCCGTCGGCGGCGGCCTGGACGAAGGGGAGGCGGCCTGATGCCGCAGATTCGCCTGATGGGCTCGGACTCCGATGACGTGCAGCGCACGGCCGACGCGGTCGTGCGGGCGCTGCGGGCCTGGCCGGAGTGCCGGGTCGGGGACGTCTCCAGCCCGGTGCCGAACCGGCGCGGGACGGGCTGCCGCATCTACATCGAGGTCCTGGCCGACGTCGCCGACCAGGTCGAGGTCATGGTCGAGCGCGACGACCAGGCGCAGCAGGACCGGCCGGTGCAGCGGCGGGCGCTGCCTGCCGGTCGCGGGCGCCGGCTTCCGCGCTGAGCGCCTCATCGCCGGTCGGAAAACAGGAACCTGCCCAGCTCACGCGGGCGGCGTCACCGGACCGAGCACACCGTTCTCGCGCAGCTGGGCGAGGTGCTCCAGCCCGCCCGGCCGGTACAGCGGGGTGCTGTCGACGTCGGCCTCGGCGGCGCGGACCCGGCGGGTGACCTCGACCCCGGGCGCGGGAGCGGCGGGGGCCTGGGGCTGCGGGCCGTGGCCCAGCGGCCGGCGTGCGGTGCTCATGAGCGCTGATCGTACGGACAACGCCCCGAAGCGGGCGAGTTGAACAGAAAGGGCCCTCATCCGAGGGCCCATTTCTATAAGAGCACCGGTAGCGGTGCAGGTCAGCCCGCTACCCGGCAAGCCGGTCAGCTTCCGCTGGGCACGTTGTGCAGGAACTCCAGGCGCTGCTGCGCCACCGACAGGTGCCGACGGTCGAGCGAGGGCAGGGCGCGCAGCAGGCTGATCAGCTCGGGTCCGCACTCGCGGGCCTGGCGCGGCTCGCTGATCTGCGTCCAGCAGTAGTGGGCGCTCTTGGCGGTGCTGAGGACCTCGGGGGCGTCGGGCGACTGGTGCGCGAGACGAGTCCGCCCCGCGCTGATCCACAGCTGCGTCGCCAGCAAGAAGTTGCCCTGCAGCTTGGCGAGGTCGGCCCGAATCTCCACCCACTGCGTGGCCTGCGGCGAGTCGATGCCGTACGTCTGCAGCGTGTGCGTCTCCCACGCCTGGGCGAGGCGCGCGGCCTCCCTGAACTCCCCCCGCTGGGCGAGGGCGTAGACGTGCGGGCGCGGGTCCTGGGGGTCCGGTACGGGCTGCTGTTGCTGCTGCACGACGGGCTGCTGCACCGGCGCCGGGGCCTGCACTGGAGCCGGGGCCTGCGCCGGTACGTACGGCGCGACGGGCGGCTGCGGGTCGGGGTGAGCGGCCCGGACCGGCTGCTGCTCCGGCGCGGCGTGCTGTCGCTGCTGCCACGGCGGCCGGGAAGCCTGCGGGGCCGGGGCCGGGCTGGTCGGCGCCGGGAACTGCAGCGACTCGACCGACGGCGCAGCCGGTGCCGGCGCGGCGGGTGCCGCCGGGGTCTGGGGCTGAGGGGCGGGCGCGGGCCGGGCCGGAGCGGCGCGCTCGCGCAGCTCGCGGATGAAGTCCATGTCCCCGGCGAGGATGCGCTGCACGTTGGTCTGGGGCGGCCGGGCGGCGGGCTGCTGGGCGTCGATCTCGTGGGCGGTGGGCACGATGAGCGCGCCGGGCGGCAGTGCTGCGGCGCCCACAGCCAGCGCGTGCAGCCGCGCGTTGGTGGGCCGTTGGGGGTTGCGGCGCAGCTGCTCGATCCAGGCCCGGGTGTAGGTGCTGACCTGGCTGTTGCCGGGGTCGGTGAAGCCGGGCGGGGCGACCGTGCCGTACACCTCGACGGAGCTGGGGGCGGGCAGGGAGCCGTACTCCTGCAGCAGGGGCCAAGAGCGCTTGTCGGCGGCGGTGTCCAGCAGCACGGTGGTCAGGCCCGGCGGGCGCTTGCGCAGCTCGGTGCCCAGCCACTCCCACGGCAGGGCCGTGTACCGGGCGGTGGACGCGGTCGTGCCGGCCAGCGCGAGGTAGAGCTGGTGGCCGCGCCGGTCGACGGTGAGACGGCCGGAGAGGTAGACCAGCAGGGGCCCGGGGGTTGCGGCGGCGGCGCGCAGCCGGGTCAGCAGGGCGTTCTGGTCGCGTACGCCGTCCAGATACGTGGTGTCGCTGGGGACGTCGCTGCCGAGTAGGACCGGCACGGGGACGATCGACAGGGCGGCAAGGTTCGCGCTGGGTTCGATCTGGATGGTGCGACGGCGCATGGCCGTGTCCCCGGCGATGAGAAGTACGTGTCCTCGCTGCTCCACCCCGTTGATCTGCATATCAGCACCGTACTCACACGCGAAAAACCCCGGCGGACAGTTTCCACCGGGGTTCTTCGGGCGGGCCGACGGGCCGCGGGGGTGTTACAGGTCGATCTCCTCGTCGTCCTGGCGGGCGGGCTCCTCGGCGGGCTCCTGCGGCCTGCTCAGCAGGTGCTCGGCCACCTCGTCGCCCAGGACCTCCCGGGCCTTCTGGTCGCCGTGGTCCATCGCCTGGCGGAAGAGCGCCTGGTCCTCCGGGGAGTTGCTGAACACGTCGTACTCGGGGTGCTGCGTCCAGAACTCACTGATCGCAGCGTCGCGGGCCGCGTGCGTCGCCTCCTCGGCCGGGGAGAACGGCCTCGGGTTCTCCGGGATGATCCCGGCGGCCTCCGCGCCTGCGACGATCTGCTCGTCCCACACGCACGCGGCGTACTCCGGGTCCTGGCCCGACTCCTCGATGTACCGGGTGCGCTGTTCCTCGCCGTATCCGGCGGCCGTCAGCTGGCGCTGGTGGGCGGCCTGCTGCTGGTCATACTGTGCGGGCTGGTCGGCGGTCACGGTGACGGGCGCCCACGGGTCCTCGGCCTTGTGCTGCTCGCCGTTGTGCTTCTCGCCGTTCACAGGTCGATCTCCTCGTCGTCGCGGTCGCGGTCCTGGCCGTTGTCGGCCGGGGGCGGGGTGGGCTCGAAGCTGCGGGGGTGGGCGGCGTGGTCCATGGCCCGGGTGGCGAACCCCTTGTCGCCGTCGCCGCGGTGTTCCTTCTCCGCCTCGGCGACCTCGCGGTGGTCCGCGCCGGCCGCGTCGACCAGGTGCCGGGCGTGGGCGGCCTGCTGCTCGTAGGTGCTGACGTCGGCGGCGGTCACCTCCTGGCCGGACGCCGTCTTCTCCTCCAGTTCGGCGGCGGTCCGGTCGAGCTGGGCGAGGGCCGGGAGTAACCCGGCGACCTCCTCCTGGTGCTCGCGGACGTCCTGGTCCTCGGTCTGGGTGTCGCTCACGGTCGGTCCCTTCTTCTCGGTGGCGGGGTCTCAGAAGTCGATGTCGAGGTCGTCGTCGACCTCCGGCGGCGCGGGGCCGGCGTCGGGCTCGTCGCGTACGAGCCGCAGGTGCCGTTCGGGCTGGGGCGCGGTCTCCGGCTCGCGGGCGGGTGCGGGCGGCCACTCCGTGCCCTTGGGGCCGTGCACGGTCACCTCCTGGCCGGGGTGGACCTCGGCCTGGACGTGGCCCCGGTAGACCAGGGAGCCGCCGTCGAGGAACTGCAGCGAGGGGTGGGTGCGCGGGTCGTCGGCGGGCTTCACGGCGTCGCGTTCGGTCAGCGGCGCGGGGTCGACCGTGCGGCCGTCGATGGACAGTCCCTTCGGGGAGACCTCCACGGTGTGGCCGCGCCACTGCCTGACCAGTCGCCCGACGGCGGCGGTGGGCTTCACCGCTGCCGCTCTTCACGCTCGGCGGCGGCCAGCTCGACCGGGGCCTCGTGACCGGCGGCCTTGAGCAGCGCGGCGACGTTCAGCTCGTCGCCGGGGGCGACGGCGCGGGTCTCGCGGGCGTCGCTCGCGGCGACCAGGGCCTCAACGGTCTTGCTGATGGCCTCGACCCGGGCCACCTCGGTGCGGTGCTCCCACACCTTCTCGGCGACGCGGGTCTGACCCTCGATCATGGCGACGGCCACCTCGGTGCGGGCCTCCGTCTCCGCCATGACGCGCTCGTGGCGCTGCTCGCGCTCCAGGCGGCGGTCGCCGCGCCACAGCGGGGCGCACACGGCGTAGACCGCTGCGGTGCCGACCAGCCAGAGCAGGGCGCGCAGCGCGGAGTCCGGCGTCCAGGCGGCCACGCCCAGCAGGGCGAGGGTCCCGCCGGCGGCGAACGCGAACCGGGTGGTCTCCGCCTCGCCGTGCTGCTTGGCGGCCGACACGGTGCCCGCCGCGGCGGCGAGGGCGGCCAGCCCTCCGCTGATCCACAGGGGCTGGGTCGAGCCGTCGGGCAGCTGCTCGTGCCAGCCCCACGCCAGCGCGGTCGCCGCGGTGGTGACCAGTCCGGGCGCGAGGCGGCCGAAGTGCTCCCACAGGACGCGGCCGGCGGACTTCACCGGCGGCAGCGGCTCGACGCTGGGCAGGTACGGGGCGGTGATCTGCTGCTCGCGGCTGATCAGGTAGGTGGCCGGGTCGAAGGGGGTGGGCTCGTTCATGGGGTCACATCTCCATCTCGTGCTGGTGGGTGGGGGCGTCGGGGGTGTGGGCGGGAGCCGGTGGGGCGGGCTCCTTGTCGCTGGCCAGCTCCGGCTCGCGCTCGGCGTGCTGGATGCGCTGCTGGTCGGCCTGGACCGGCTCCAGGGCCTGCCCGGCGTGGTCGACCAGGGCGGAGACCGGCAGGGCCGGGTGGCGGGCGTAGTTGCGCAGGTCGTGACCGGCTGCGTCGAGGCGGTCGAGGGCGGCGGTGTGCAGGACCTGCTCGGCGGTGTAGGCGGCGGTGCCGCCCATCCCTGCCTCCTGCAGCTCGGCGAGGACCTGGTCGCTGGGCTGCGGCCCGGGGTGGCGCTGGGCCTCCCATGCGACGGTCAGCGGGTCGATGGGGGCGTGGCGCTCGTCGAGCGTGCGCATCGCCTGGTAGACGGCGGCCAGCTGCGGGTGGGAGAAGTCCCGGTCCTCCAGCCAGCCGGTGACCTCGCGCAGCTGGCGGGGCTCGTAGAGCAGGGAGGCGACGGTCTCGCCCTCGGCCTGGATGTCGACCCGGGCGCGCTCGGTGCGGGGCACCGGGGTGACCTCCTGCTCGGGGGTGGTGTCGAGCAGGTTGCGCACGGTCTCCGGTGCGGTCTTCCAGGCGGCGTCCAGCTGGGCGAGGCGCTGCCCGGTCCGGTCGGCCTGCTGCAGTGCCTTGAGCGCCTGGTCGACCTCGGCTTGCCGGGCGGTGTCCCGCAGCGTCTCGCCGGCGTGCTCGACGGCCCGGTGGATCGCGGCTTCCAGCACCATCCCGCCGTACAGCGGGGCGGTCTTGGGGTTCGGGCAGACGCTCGCGTTGGCGAGGACGGACAGGCGGGAGGGGGTGAGGGTCTGCCGGATGCCCGGCTCCTCGATCTTCGCCACGGCGGCGGTGACGGCGGCCGGGATGTCGTTCGGGGCGACCTTGGAGAAGTCGATCGAGTGCAGCGTCTGCCACAGGGCGGCGTAGTCCGGACGGGAGAAGGTTCCCGGCGGTATCCAGCGCATCGAGGGCAGCGCCTCGGGGCGGTGCAGCATCGCCCCGAGCAGTGCCTCCTCAGCCTTGAGCGTCAGCTTCT
This sequence comes from Streptomyces sp. NBC_00239, assembly GCF_036194065.1. Classification (NCBI taxonomy): domain Bacteria; kingdom Bacillati; phylum Actinomycetota; class Actinomycetes; order Kitasatosporales; family Streptomycetaceae; genus Streptomyces; species Streptomyces sp. NBC_00239. The sequence goes on from NZ_CP108099.1 coordinate 36,316, forward strand.
TCACCGGGCCACCCCGCCCGGCTCGTACGGGTGCAGGGGCGCGACCGCCGGGAGGTACAGCGGGTGGCGCGGGTGCCCGGCCTTGGTGGTGCCCAGGGCCCACAGCCGGGCGCCGTGGGCGGTGAGGGCCTTCTCGACGGTGGCGGCGCGCGGGAGCCTGCCCCACGCTCCCCAGCCGACGGTGAGGTCGTGGGCGGCCTCGGCGAGCAATCGCAGCAGCTCGTCGTTGTGGGCGCCGACGGTGTCGAGCAGCCCGGTGGTGAGGATGCTCGGGTCGGTGGACCGGACGGCGAACAGGTTGGCCAGCACCAGCCCGCCGCAACGGTCGCGCTGGGCGAAGCCGACCAGTCGCCGGACCGTGGGGTCGTCCTGGTCGGCGGTGGCCATCGACGGGTTGAGCAGGACGTAGACGCGGTGCGGGCCGGGTGCCCAGGTACGGGTCAGCGCGTAGCGGTGGACCAGGTCGGGGCTGAACACGGCGGTGCCGGCGTCGCCCTGCTGATGGGTCAGGCCCTGGTCGGTGGCCCATGCCTGGATCTGCTCGGGGAGCGTCACGGCGTCACCTCCGCCGCGTCCGCCAGCTCGGCGAGCACGCGCGCGTGGCACGGCTCGCCCTCGGGGCACCAGCAGCCCAGCCGCTGGCCCTTGAGCCGGGGGAGCTCGCGGGCGACCAGGTCGCGGTGCTGGTCGAGCCATACGCGGTACTTGGCGACGACGTCCTCGGCGGTGCCGTGCTTGCCCACCTTGAAGGGGTTGGCGAGCAGGTGACCGGCGAGGTGCCATCCGCCCTGGTACATCGGGCGGCCGACGTAGACGACGTCCTTGATCTCGGGGTCGTCGCGGCGGCCCTTGAGGCACACGACGGTGATGGGCCCGGTGGCGGCGGCCTGCTCCTGGTGCTCCTCCTCGAAGAGGTCGAGGCCCAGCTGCAGCCCGCCGTTCATCTCGGGGTCGAACCGCTTGGCGGCGCTCATGCCAGCACCTCCCGGACCCGCTCGGCCAGCCAGCGGGCGGACGGGGGCGGGAAGGCGTTGCCGATCTGCCGGTTGACCTCGGTGGACGTCCCGGCGAACTGGTGGGAGTCGGGGAAGCCTTGGCCCCTCGCCTTCTCCCGGTTGGTGAACATCCGCACCCGGCAGTCGTCCAGCGTCATGCCGGCGGGCTCCACGTACATGTGGTGGTTGCCCTCGGCGGTGAACGCGGGCGCGGCCTCGTCGAGGCTCTGCACGGTGCTGTGGTTGCGCAGGATGACCAGGAAGGGCTTGCCCTCGAAGCGGCGCAGCCCCATCTCGACCTTGGCGCGGGTGGTGGCGGCGTACGGGCGGAACTTCTTGCCCGGCTTGCCGTCGCCGAAGCGGCGGGTGGGCGCGGACAGGTCGAGGACGTCGCCGATCGGCCGGGTCAGCGGGACGACCTCGCGGTGCCCGCAGCGCCGGTTCGGGCAGATGTAGCGGTAGCCCTCGCCGTACGTGGCGGTCTTCCGCATCCGCGGGCGGGCCCACTGCTGCATCGCCCGGACGTCGCCGCAGTGCTCGCACACGGCCCGGGGACGGGGCCGCAGGTCCGGGCGGGGCAGTCCCTTGCGGGCGAGGACGAACGCGATGCGGTGACGGTGCTGCGGCGCCGCGGTGAAGTCCTCGCCGTCCAGGTGCGCGGCGTCGAAGGACACCAGCGTCGGGAACTTGCCCAGCTTGTCCCAGATCCGCAGCCAGTCGTCGAACAGGTTCCAGCGGGTGGCGAACCCGGGGACGTTCTCCCCGGCGATGACGTCGTACTGGCCGCACTCGTCGGCGCGGACCAGGTCCCACGCGGTGGCCCGGGTCTGCGACCAGCTCGCGGGCCGGGCCTTGAGGTCGTCCTGCTCGACGATGTCGTCGGCCTCGTCGACCGCGTCGTCCAGGGTGGCCACCTGCGGGGCGCTGTTCCCGCCCGCCGGCGCGGCCTCCTTGCAGATCGGGGAGCCGACCAGGACCCGGGCGTAGGGCAGGCGTCGCATGTCGAGCGTGTGGACGTTCTCGCACTCGGCGCGCACGCCGGGGAAGTTGAGCCGGACGGTGGCGACGGCCGGCGGGGCGTGGTTGAACGCGGAGCGCGCGCGGAACCCGGCGGCGCGGAAGCCGTCGAGGTCGCCCCCGCCCCCGGTGAACAGGTGGTTGGCCGTGTTCATCGCGCGCCCTCCCACTCGGCGTCGGTGGCGAGGGCGGCGGCCGTGGCGTCGTCCAGCTGCAGGCGCACGGTCTCCAGCACCTGCTCCGGCGGCGTCCACAGCTGCAGCGCGCCGGTGGCGGGCACGGGCAGCGGCAGGGCGGTGACCTGGTCGAGCTGCCAGTGGAAGTGGCCGGGCATGGCCCACGGGGCGCACTCGCCGTCGTCCGGGTGGCAGTCGACGATCCGGGCCACGGCGATGACCGCGCCCATGTCGAGCTGCAGCCCGCGCACGATGGCGGTCATGGGCGCGTACTGGTTGGCGTGCTGGTCGGGCTTCGCCGCGCTGTGGATGAGGACGGCTCCCCGGTGCGAGGTCGTCCAGGTGCGGTTCTCGATCCGCTTGTCGGCGTGGGCGATGGCGCTGGCCCAGGGCTGGCGGACGGTCAGCGCGCGGATCATGCGAGACCCCGGAACGCCTTGGCGATGCCGATGAGCACGATGGCCGTGATGACGACCGCGATGATCGTGCCCCGGCCGCTCGCGGTGACGACCTTGACCAGCTGCAGCGGCACCTTGACGGCGACGGCCACGATCGTGGCCACGTAGGCGAGGAACGCGGCGCCGATGGTGTTGCCGATGCCCGTGCCGACGTGGACGGCGAGCAGGGCGGCCAGCGTGCCCGCGAGGATGGCGACCAGGGCGGTGATCCGCTCGGCGGTGAAGTTCTCGGTGGCCTTCATCGGGACACCGCCACTCGCGCGGCGGGGACGAAGGTGCGGAAGTCGGCGGACTCGACGGCGAGCAGGCAGGCACGCATGTGGGCGGCGGCGGTCTCGGGGTGCTCGCCGTACTCGTAGGCGAACTCGGCGACCGCGTCGGCGGCGCCGTTCGGGCCGAGTCGGTCGGCGGTCTCGTGGACCAGCTCGCGGGTCCGGGCCGGGTTCGTGGCGAACTCGGCGACCGGGGCCTGGGAGACGAACAGGAACGTGGCGAGCGTCGTGGTGACGCGCGAGGTGGAACGCACAGCAGCCTCCGGCGAAGGAGAGAAGAGACGGGGGAGTCCGGCTCGACCCGGGCGGGGCGGGGTGCTCGTCCGCCCGGGTCGAGGTAGAGGGAGCGGTCAGCTGCCCTGACGGGCGCGCTCGATCGCGGCACGGGCCTCGGCGGCGCGTGCGGCGTCGGCGGCGGCCTCCTGGGCGCGGCGCAGGGACTCGCTCGCGGCGGGGTCCTGGATGACGGCGGTGGTACCGAGCGCGGTACGCACGGCGGTCAGCCGACCAGCAGCGCGGCGCGGCGGTGCGGGCGGGCGGGCTCCGGGGAGTCCTGCCGGCCGTCCCGCTCGTGCGGGGTGGGGCGCATGGGCAGCTGGGGCTTCGTCTCGGCGTGCACCGGGTTGTCGCAGGTGACGATGCCGGTGTGGGTGACGACGCTCTCGAAGTCGCGGCAGTCGCGGCACTTCGGGCCGATCCGCCCGACGACCGCGAGGCGCGGGCCGGTGAGGACCGGCAGGGCGCGGATGCCCTCGGGCGACAGGCGCAGGGCCGGGAAGTCGTCGACGGTGATGTCGGCGCCGGGGATGAGGCTGAGAGACTGGTTCACGGAGATCCCTCCAAGTCAGGGGTGTCCCAATCCGGAAGGCGGTCCTAAGCGCCTGTCCGGTGATGGCTGGGGCCGGCAAGCCCCGGTCGGAGAGGGCCGGGCCGGCAAGCCCGGCCCTCTCGCATTTCCATTAACCCCCCTCGCGGCCAGCTTGTCAACATTCTGGATTCCGCGATTTCTGGGATGTTGGCAAACGTGGATGTTGGCAGTACAGTTGCCAACAAGTCCACAAGCCACGAAGCCAACGAAGGGCCATAGGGTGCTCGCAACATTGGAACGACCCACACCAGGAGCCACAGTGCCGAAGCAGGGCGAACCCCAGGACCAGCAGGCGCCCGAGGCGGAGGAGCGCACCAACTTCTCCGCCCGCGTCCGCGTGTCCGTACGCAAGAGGGCCAAGCTCTACGCGGCCGGCCACGACGTCAGCCTGCAGGACCTGGTCGACGCGGCCCTCGACGAGTACCTGAGCAAGCGGAACGCGTGACGAGAGAAGGAGCAATGACCCCCGAGACAACCGAGGAAACGACCTCGGCGGCCAACAGGCCCCCGACGCTGACCAAGACGCACAAGCGCCTGATCGGCGTGGTGGTCGTGGGCGCCGTCATCATCGCGGGCATCGGCTTCGCGGGTTCCTACACCGCGGTGCGCGACCTCGCGGTGAAGAAGGACTTCGGGGACTTCAGCTACGTCTTCCCCATCGGCATCGACGCCGGGATCGTGGTGCTGCTGGCCCTCGATCTGCTGCTGACCTGGATGCGGATGCGCTTCCCGCTGCTGCGCCAGACGGCGTGGCTGCTGACGGCGGCCACCATCGCGTTCAACGGTGCGGCGGCCTGGCCCGACCCGCTCGGCGTCGGTATGCACGCCGTCATCCCGATCTTGTTCGTCGTCTCGGTCGAGGCGGCCCGCCACGCGGTGGGCCGGGTCGCCGACATCACGGCCGACAAGCACATGGAGGGCGTGCGCCTGAGCCGTTGGCTGCTCTCGCCCGGCCCGACGTTCCTGCTGTGGCGGCGCATGAAGCTCTGGGAGCTGCGCAGCTATGAGCAGGTCATCAAGCTGGAGCAGGACCGGTACGTGTACCAGACCTGGCTGGAGTCGGAGTTCGGGAAGAACTGGCGGAAGGCGGCCAAGCCCGGAAAGAAGGGCGGCGCCCCCGTCGAGCTGCTGATGCCGCTGCGGCTGGCCCGCTACGGCAAGCCGCTGTCGGAGACGGTGCCCGCGGTGCTCATCGCCACTGGCCGCGAGGTCCCTGCGCTCTTCCAGCCCCAGCAGCGGCCGGAGCTGGAGAAGGGCACGCAGCCGGAAGCGGGCACGGAGCAGCTGCCGCAGGTCGAGCCGGAGCAGGAGCGGCCGGCGGTGGACGCCCCGCAGCAGCAGGTCGAGGAGCCGGAGTTCGAGCCCGTCGAGGAGCCGGAGTTCGAGGAGCCGGAGTTCGAGCCCGTGCCGGACGACTCCTGGCAGCAGCAGGGCCCCGCCTACGACCAGCGCGAGGACTTCGCCCCGTACGGCGCCCAGCAGCCGGAGCCCTACGGCCCCGCGCACCGCTACGGCGACCCGGTGGCCTCCTACGACCAGCAGGTCGAGGCGTCGGTCCCGGAGGCGGCCTACAGCGGCGGGTACGGCCCGTACGCGCAGCCGCAGCCCGCGCCTGTCGAGCAGCCGGAGCCCTTCGTCGAGCCGCAGCCCGCGGCCGTCGAGCCGGAGCGGGTCGTCGAGCCGGAGCCGGTGGCCGTCGAGCCGGTGTACGAGATTCCGCAGCAGCCGGAGCCCGTTGCTGCTGCCGCTCCGGCTCGCAGCACCGCGCCGGCGCGGGTGCAGGCCAAGGTCGAGGACCTGGTCGAGGACGGTGGCGCACAGCCGGTGCGCACCTGGGGCAACGCGACGCGGGACCTGGTCGCGGAGACCTACCGCAGCCTTCCGGCGGAGACCCGGGCGCTGCGCGGGCGTCCGCTGGCGGCGGCGATCGTCGAGGCCAGCGGCAACGCGCTCAAGCTCGACACGGTGCGGCGCACCCACATCAGCGAAGAGCTGCTGGCGGAGTACGAGAAGGACCTCACGGAGGTTCCCTCGCCCCGTCAGGAGCAGGGCTCGGAGGGTGGCCAGTGACCTCCGGAGTCAGCGGAAAGTATCCACAGGCCAACCGTTCCAAAGTGATCGGTACGGCGACCACCACCCCTCGGGGCGGGGTGATCGGCGCGGGCCCGTCCACCGGGCACGGACACCAGACAGTGTCCGGTCTGGCGGGCAGTCTGCGCACGTCATCCCGCCCGGCGGGAGGCTGCGCAGCGGTGCGCAGTAGGTCCGTAACGATCGGCGATAACCATGCGGCACATGTCAGTGCAGGGACATATACAGACAGGAGTGGCCCCGGTGGTGCGTGAAGAGCTTGGCGGCTGCAGCACCACCGGGACCCCGAAGGAAAGGACCTTCGTGAACGACAACAGTAAGGCCAGCGTCCTGATCGACTCGACCGACCAGCACGTCGTCAACCAGGTCCCGGACACCGACGTTTCGGCGGCCGGGAAGCCGGAAGAGACCTGGAAGCCCATCGAGGGCGACGTGCTCAAGAACGTGCTGTTCACCCCGCGCCCGGTCTTCCACCGGCCCACGGTGAGGCTGACGGCCCTGTCCGTGCCGGCCACCCTGCTCGCGGCCGAGACGACGACGCAGGACACCGACCCCAGCGGGATGCTCGGGACCATCTTCGGGGGCATCGTCGATGCCGGTGGCACGCTGTTCGAGGCGCAGCCGCTGCTGGTGACGGCCCTGGGGGTCGGCCTGGTCGGCGCCGGATACATGAAGTTCAAGGGTGAGTTCGACTTCACCCGCGAGACCGACGGGTTCGCCCCCAAGGGCACGCTGCGCAAGGCGCTCGGCCCCCGCCAGCTGGTCAAGAAGCGCCACGTGCTGCGGCCCAGCCTGGCCAAGGTGCCCGCGCGGAAGGTGGACACCAACGCGGTCGGCACCTACCTGGGCAAGGACCGTAAGACGGGCCTGCACCTGTACATGGCGATCGAGGACAGCTCCGTGATGGTCGCCCCGCCCGGCTCGGGCAAGACCGCGAAGCTGGCCAACTGGATCATCGACGCACCCGGCGCGGTCCTGGCGACCTCGGTGAAGCCGGACATCGTCGACCACACGGAGCGGCTGCGCGCCCGGGTCGGCCGCATCCTGATCTGGAACCCGCAGGACATCGGCGGCCGGGCCTCGAACGTGGCCTGGGACCCGGTGATGGGCTGCTCCGACCCGGAGCACGGCGTCGACCGGGCCATGCGCCGCGCCAACTACCTGCTCGACGGCTCCGACGCCACGCGTGGTGTCGAGAACCGCAGCTTCTGGGAGACGGCCAGCTACTCGGTGCTCAAGGCGTTCCTGTGGGCGGCCGACGCGGAGGGCTTGACCCTCATGGACGTGGCCCGCTGGTCCAAGAGCTTCCGCAACCACGAAGCCATCAAGATCCTGGAGAAGTACGAGCACCCCGACCCCTACAACCCCTCGCGGCCGGTCGCCCCGAGCGGCTGGAAGGACGACCTGCTCCAGGTGCAGAAGGTCGAGGGCAAGCCGACCACCGGTGAGAACGTCTTCGGGACGCTGTCCAAGACCTTCATGTTCCTCGACACCCCGCAGGTCCAGCGGGTCATCCAGGACGCGCACAAGGGCAGCGGGCTCTTCGACATCCGCGGCTACCTGCGGTCGCAGGACACCCTGTACCTGCTCGGCCGTGACACCGGCCGGGGCGGCATCGGACCGCTGTTCAGCTGCCTCACAGGTGAGATCTACGAAGAGGCCCGGGACATGGCCCCGCTGCAGCCTGGCGGACGCCTGGACGCGCCCTGGTCGCTGATCCTCGACGAAGCGGCGCTGATCTGCTCCGTGCCGCTGGAGAAGTGGACCTCGGACAGCCGCGGCCTGGGCATCGCCATCCACGCCGTGTTCCAATCGCGCTCGCAGATCCGGGAGCGCTACGGCCGGGAAGCGGCGAAGACGATCTGGACCAACATGGTCAAGCTCATCCTCGGCGGCATGTCCGACGAAGAAGACCTCAAGGGCATCTCGGAGCTGTGCGGCCGGCACAAGGAGAAGAGGGAGTCGCACTCGAACTCCCCGGGCCCGGACGGCACCATGCGCCAGTCCTCCTCGTACACCTGGGTCGAGGTCGACACCATGACCCCGGCGGACATCATGAACCTGGAGCCGGGCGAGATCCTGGTCCTGCGCCGCAACATCGGCGGGCCGGTCGTCGTCCGCTACCAGGCGGTGTGGGACCGCAAGGACTTCAAGGCCGTGGTCAAGCAGGAGAAGCGGGACGCCAAGACGGCGATGAAGGCGCGCAAGCGCAAGGACGCCACGGTGCCCGCCTACGCCCCGCCCGTGGCCGCGCCGTTCGTCGAGGACCCGGCGGACCTGTGGGCCCCGCCGGAGCCTGCCAGCCCGTGGGCTCCGACGGGTGACCCCAGCCCGTGGACGGCGGACCCGGCGGCCAGCGGCTGGGCGTCCGGCTCGATGCCCGGCCCGCGCGACCACCTGCAGGTCGTGCGCGGCGAGGTCGTCCCGCCGGTGCCCCCGATGCCCACGCACCCGCCGGTCTTCCCCGACCAGCCGGACTTCGCGCCGACCCGGCACCTGGAGCAGGTGCCGCCGCAGCAGCAGCCGCAGGAGCAGCCCGCCGAGACCGTGCCGGCGGCGGTGCCGCTGCGCAAGACCGGCACCGACGACGCCCCGGTGGCGGACGACAGCTGGGGCGACGACGACGAGACGGGGTTCTAAGTGGCTGACGACATGAAGGTCAGCGTCGGCGACATGCTGCTGACGCTGACGGGCAACGTCTCCGATGCCCGCAAGCGCCTCTCGGACCTGGAGAACCAGAAGCTCAAGGAGCTGCTGGAGGGGCTGGCCTACAAGGTCGGTGAGCACAAGGAGCAGCTCGCCGCGATCACTGAGGCGTTCGCGGCGCTCCAGGCCGAACCGGAGCCGGAGCCCGAACCGGACTGGCCCGGGGTCTCCCCGAACTGGACCGACGACATCGACCAGGACCAGGCCCGGGAGCTGTGGGACTGGCTGACGAAGTGGTGCCACAACATCCTGTGGCCCATCTACGCCCAGGACGTGTGGAAGCCCTGCTGGTACCGCCACACCCGCGTGCGCATCGTCCTGACCGCGCTGCGCGGGGCGCACGAGTGGTCGTACGAGACCACGAAGGTGCCGCCGACCCGGGCCCTGGAGTGGGAGTTCCGTTTCTGGCCGCAGGTCGAGACCCTCCTCAAGGAGGAGTTGAAGGACTGCGGCCTTCCCCGGGACGACCTCAAGAAGCCGAAGCACCCGGTGCCGGTGCCGGTCCAGCCCACGCCGGACAACCCGCACCCGGCGCCGCCGGCGTTCACCATCGAGGACTTCACGGACCCGGGCTTCTTCGAGTACGTGGAGCGCAACATCGCCAAGCGCCGGGAGCCGGACAAGGAAGCCGACTGAGCAAGGCGGCACCAACGCGGAGGGGGAGTCACCCAAATTTGGGTGACTCCCCCTCCGCGTTGCCCCGGGTCTCGACCGCTACCGGCCCTTGAGGACCTCGTCGACCGCGTACGCGAGGGACAGGGCGGCGGTGCTGATCTCCTTCAACGTCTCGGTCGGCGCGTCCTGCAGCGCCCCCGACTCGACCCCGGCCAGCATCCCCTGCAGCAGGTCACGCGTCTGGACGGCCCGGTGCGGGGGTGTGTCGTCCACGATCTCGGCGTCGACCACCGACTCGTCGCCGTCGGCGGCCGTCGTCTCGCCGGCCGGGGCTCCGTTCGTCGAGTCACCCAAATTTGGGTGACCTCCGGCCTCGGGCTCCGGCTGCTCCTGGGCGGCGACCTCGGCATCGGCCGGGGCCATCTCGACCACAACCGGGGCGGCTTCCTTCTTCCTGGACCGCCCCGCCTTCGGCTGCGGCTTCGCCTCGATCGCCAGCTGGAAGGTGTTCGAGGTCGTCAGCGCCGGGACTTCAGCGCCCCGCGCCAGCTCGACCAGGCCGTCGACCACGGTGGCCGTGACCCGGTGGCGACGCTCGGCGGCCCACCCTCGCAGCGCGACGTAGGCGCGGGCGGTCACGTCCTGGCCGTGCTGCTCGACCATCGGCAGCAGCTGCTGCACGTGGGAGTCGGGGATCGCGCGGGGCCGGTCCTGCTGCTCGGTGATGGCCTTGAGCAGGGGCCACTGCTGAATGCGCCGGTTGACCTCCGACTCCGACTCCCCGAAGCGGTCCTGGCAGTAGTCCGCCCACGTCCGCCCGCCCTGCCGGTGCAGGTTCCGGGCACGGATGGCGTGCGCGGCCTTCCACTTCATCCACTCGGCCCGGTTGCCGTGGGCGAACGCGGCTTCGCAGTGCTCCAGGTTCTCGACCTCCTGGGGCGTCAGCTCGCCCTCGGCCTCGACCTCGATGGGCTCGGGGATCAGGTCCGGGGTGAAGGGCTGGGGGCGGTACGGCTCCGGCGGCGGCGAGGTGTCGACCTCTCCGGCCGGCGAGGGGATGGCCACTGCGGCGGCGTCTGCAGCCGCGGGCTCGTCGGTGGTCTCGGGCTCTGCCTCGGCGGCCTCGCGCTCCGCCCGCTCCCGTTCCTCCCGCTCCTCTTCCTCCATGAGCTTCTTGTAGTTGGCGCTCACGGCAGCAGCCCCTTCTCCTTCATCTCGACGACCAGGTCACCGAAGTGCGAGTCCTTCGCCCCGGTGATCGGGAAGTTCATGCTGTGCGCGTACTGGCCCACGTTCGGGATGACGGTGTCGAAGACGTTCCACTTCGCGCGCTCCATGCGCTCGGCGTAGTACTTCGTCATGCCCTTGTCGCGCGGGCTGTTGGGGGAACACCGGTTGAGCAGCACCCACGTGGTCGGCGGTTTGCCGTCCGGACGGAAGACTGAGCTGCGCTTCACGATGTCGCCGAACGGGGTGTCTGCCACCGGCTTCTCGACGCGCAGCCAGTCCGCGCGGGTCGGCGACATGTGCAGGATCACCAGGTCGGCGACCTTGAACAGGCTGTCGGTGACTGCCGGGTGGTTCTCGCTGTGGCCGCAGTCCGCGAGGCTGATCTTCCCCTCGGGAAGCTCGACCTCCTCGTGGAAGCGGGAGCTGGCGTTGAGGTGGACCGGGAAGGTGAACTTCCCCGCCAGTGACCAGGCCCGGAACTGCTGGCTGTGGTCGGCGTCGAACCCCTCGACGTCGTAGCCGTGCTCCTGGAGGGCGTGCCCGAACCAGGCGGTGTCCGTCGTCTTCCCCATGGTTCTGGGACTCGCATTCACGATGAGCATGTCGGGAGCCTATGGGCAGCGCTGAGATCAACACATCACGGACGCCCGCTTCCGCCCCTGTACCGCCCGCTTGATACGCGAAAGCCCGCCCCGGGAGGGGGCGGGCTCGTCCGTGTGTGCGGTCCGGTCAGGTCTCCCACAGTGCCCAGGGCTGGTCCTGGGTGGCGCCGCGCAGCCACATCGCCGCGTGCTGCGCGCCGTTGGCGTACCGGCGGCGGGGGCCTCGCATCGCACCCTCGGCGGCGTCGTCCTCGGCCCGCAGCTGCTGGGCGTCGGGGATGCCGGCGGCGCGGTCCGTGATGGGGCTCGGGCCCTGGCCGACGGCCCACCGGTAGGTCGCCCGTACGCCTTCGTGGAACTCCTCCAGCTGGTAGCCGGTCCGCACGGCGTGCTCGATGTTGTCGAGCAGCGCGGTGACCTCGGCCAGGGTGCGGCGGCCGACCACCGGCTCGGCGGGCGGCTCGGTCGGTGGCGGCGGGGCGGTCTGCTGCGCCGCGGTTCCTCCGGCCGGCGGCATGGCGCCCGGCCCGTTCCACATCGTCGGGTAGTCAGCCATAAGGGCACGGTAGCGGGCGGCACGGACAGAGGGCAGGCAGTAGGAAGGGCCAGCGGCTGCTCCGCTGGCCCTTCGGCTACATGTCGACGTCGAGGTCGATCTCCGGCGCGGGCGGCGCCGGGGGCTCCGGTGCCGGGACTGCGACGGGCTCCGGCTCGGGGGCCGCGGGCTCCGGGGTGGCGTCGCGCTCGGCCCGTGCCAGCTCCTGGCCCAGCCGTTCGTAGTCCGTCCCGTACCCGCCGAGACCGGTGTCGCGGCGCTCGCGCTCCAGCTCCTCGGCCTGCGGCTGCTGCCGCTCCGCCTCCTTCTGCCGCTCAGCTTCCTGCTCCCGCTCCTGGGCGCGCTGCTGCAGGATCTCCTGCGCGAGGCGGGCCTGCTCCATCGCCTCCATCAGCTGCTCCTCGACGGACTGCGTCGGCGCGGCCGGGGCGGCGGGAGCGGCCGGGGCCTCGGGCTCCTCGATCTCGGGCTCCGGGGCGCGGCGCTCCAGCTCGGTCCGGGCGAGGTCGGCTTCGTCCCGCACGGTCTGGGTCTCCTCGACCCACGCCTCGCGGGCCTGCTGGACCTCCTGGTACCGGCTCGCGCGGTCGCCCATCGTCTCGGCGATGTCGCGGCTGGTCTGGGCGCGGTCGAGGGTCTCCTTCACCAGGTCGCTGGGGTCGATCTCGGCCTGCAGCGTGGGCACCTGCTGCAGCGCCATCGACTGGGCGAGGGCCTCCTGGTGCTCGTTGTAGCCGGTCGCGGTCTGCGCCTCGTACATGGCCTGGGTGACGCGCTCCTCGTGCTCGGCGGCCTCCTTCTCCGCCTGCTCCTGGGCGCGCAGCTCCATCTGCACGGCCTGGTCCTTGAAGTCGCGCTCGGCGGTGAACGCCTTCTGCATGTCGTCGGCGACGTACGGCGGCGCCCACTCTTCCTCGCGCTCGGCACGCTCGATCATCTGCCGCAGCGTCTCGTCGGACGCGCGGGCGATGTCGGCTTCCTTCTCGTCGATGCCCAGGGCACGGCGCGCGCGCTCCCAGTCTGCGCGGGCCTCGACCGCACCCTGCGGCGGGGCCTGGCCGATGGCGTTGGTGTCGTGGTCGTAGCCGTGGGCCTCGCGGTAGCGCTCGACCCGGCCGGCGCGGCGCTCCCAGTCGGCCCGCTCGGTCGGGTCCTCGGGCACCGGGCCCAGCCGGTCAACGGCCCACGCGGGCTGCTCCTCGGCGACGCGCTGGCCCAGCCGCTCGGTGCGCTCGTCCATCTCGACGGCCCACTCCTGCAGGAAGCGGCCCAGGTCGCCGTCCAGGTCCGGGGTGCGGGCCGTGTAGGAGTCCATCGCCTCCCAGCGGGCCTCGCGCTCCTCGGCCTGGCGCCGGGCGACCTCCTGGTCCTGACCGGCGTGCAGCACCTCGACGTTCTGTGCGAACGCCTCGTTCTGCCGCATCAGGTCCTCGAAGTGCGGGTGCGCCTCGGCCTCGACCGGCTCGGGGATGTCGACCAGCTGCTCGACGTCGGCGTCCGTCATCTCCTCGGCGGCCCGCAGCGCGGCGGCCAGCTCCGCCTCCTGGCGCTCGATCGTCTCCGGGTCGGTGCCGGCGTGCAGCGTCTCGACCCCGGCCTGGGTGGCGAGGGTCTGCTTCATCAGCTCGGCGTGCGGGTCGCTCTGCTGCGCGGCCTCGGCCGCGCGCTGCAGCTCCTCCGGGTCGACCGGCGCCTGCCCGGCCTCGACCGCGTCCTCGACCTTGCGCTCCTGCTCGGCGAGGGCGGCACGCTGCTCGGCCTCCTCGGCGCGGATCTGGTCGCGCTCGACCAGGTTGTACGCCTTGTTCAGCCGGTCGTGCAGCACCTTGGCGACGTCGTCGGCGGTCTCCAGCTCGCGGGAGCGGGCGGTGCGCACCAGCAGGTCCTCGGCGTCGAATCCCTGCTCCTCGACGTGCCGGGCCAACCGCAGCAGGGAGCCGAACGCCTCGCTGCTCGCGCACCGCTCGTAGTCCTCGGTGCCGATGGCCTGCAGCAGGGCGTTGCCGAAGCGCTTCTCGGCGTCCTGCTCCTTCACGCCCGACCACACCGGCTCCAGCACGGCGAGGTGCTCGCGGCGCTCCAGCTCGGCCTCGATCGTCTTCGTCGCGGTCAGCTCCAGCCCGCTGCGCTGCAGCGTGGAGTCCAGCACGGCGAGGTGGTGGGGGATCTCCTCCTGCTTGAGCCCGTCGCCGTCCCGGTGGGTGATGACGTACCCGAAGTTCTCCATCTCGCCGCGGGTGAGCATGACGTACAGCGCCTCGCGGTTGGTCGAGTTGGGATCGACCAGGGAGTGGCAGACCCCGACCGTGCGGCCCTGCGCACCGTGGACGGTCGCGGCGTAGGCCAGCTCGACGTGCTCCTTCACGTATCCGGCCGGGAGGTGCATCTGGGAGCCGTCCTCCAGCTTCACCATCAGCGCCCCGTTGTCGCTGATCCCGGTGACCTCGGCCACCGTGCGGTTGACCGCGAAGCTGCCGTTCTCGGCCGTGATGTTCCGGTTGTTGCGGCGCAGCTGGATCAGGTCGCCGACACCGGCCTTGGTCTCGATGCCGTGCTCCTCGCGGCCGGTACGCAGCACCACGCCGTCCTCGGAGACCTTGCCCGCGCGCACCAGGTCGGCGCGGACCCGGGCGGACAGCTCGGCGACCTGGGCGTTGTCCTGGGCGATGAGCAGCGGGTTGCGGCCGTCGAGGTGGTCGGTCAGCCATGCCTGGTAGGCGCGCTCGGTCATCTCCTCGGCGGACCCGCCGCGCCACCGGCCGTGCAGCTCGTAGGCGGCCAGCGCCTCGCTGTCGCCCTCGCGCAGCTGGAGGGAGGCGTCGGCCTCCCACTGGCGCACGACCTTCTCGCCGGTGACCGGGTCGGTGTCGCGGAAGCGGCGGACCTCGTCCAGGACGTGCACGCCGGGTGCGTCCTCGACCCACTGGGCGAAGATGCCGCCCGCGCCCACGGCCGTGAGCTGGTGGTGGTCACCGGCCGGGACGCACTTCGCGCCGGCGGCCTCGATGAGCGCCCGGACCTGGTCCATGTCGCTGTTGTCGGTCATACCGGCCTCGTCGACGATGACCAGGGCGCCCGCCGGGATGCGGTACTTCTCGGCGTCCGCGATCGGGCGGCCCTCGGCGATCGACCGGTTGGCAATCAGCATCATCTCGATGTTGGCGACGTTCTCCACGCCCTCGTCGCGCAGCACCTCGGCGGCGCGCTGGCCGCTGGCCAGACCGATGACCTTGCGGCCCTCGTGCGCCTCCCACACCTCGGTCAGCGCGGCCAGCGTGTAGCTCTTGCCCGCGCCGGCCGGGCCGACCAGCAGGTCGACCTTGCGGCCGGAGGTGGCGGCGGCCCGGACGAAGTCGGCCTGGCGGCCCTTGAGCCCGCGGCGCTGGATGACTTCCTCGACCAGCTCGCTGGGCACGGTCGGCGCCCCGCGCTTGCCCGCGAACTCGGCCAGTCGGCCCTCGGTGCGCAGGGCCTCCTCGGTGGCGTACCGGTCGAAGGTGTCGGGGTTCGGCTCGTACTTGAACGTCCCGTCGGTGCGCTGCAGCTCGGCGGGGACCTCGACCAGGGCGGGCGCCTTGGTGAGCACCACGCCGTTGTCGGCGGTCGGGGAGAGCGCGTCGTCGGCCAGCTGGTTGAGCAGGTCGCGGACCTGCTGGCGCTCCAGTCCGCCCAGCGTGTCGGGGAGCTGCCGGTTCAGCTCGACCAGCAGGTCAGGGCGCGTCCAGGTGGGCTTCGCCTCCTGCACCGCGGCGATGGCGCGGCGCTGGATGACCTCGGGGTCGAACTCCTTGGCGGGGCGGTGCAGATCGTGGATGGCGGACTCTTCGGCGATCCGCTCGGGCACGTCGGCCAGCGACTCGCGGAAGCGGGCCTGGCTCGACGCCTCCCAGCGCTGGAGCAGGGTTTCCCTGGTCACAGCGTCGTGCTTCTTGGCCGCGCGCTGCCGGAGGCTGACGTCCTCGCTGATCCGGGCCAGCGTGTAGGCGGAGGGGGCGACGCCGTACTTCTCCTCGAACGCCTTGGCGACCTCGGCGACCTCGGCGGTGATGGCGGTGCGCCGGCTGCTGAACGAGTCCCGCAGGTCCTGGTCCACGCCGACGATCTCGCGGGCCTTGCCGTCCGGGCGCATCTGCACCCGCCAGCCCATCACGCGCTCCAGCTCCTGCTCGGCGACGCGCTCGGCGAGGTGCCCGGCGGCCTGCTTGTGCCGGAACAGGCCCGTTCCGTCCAGTGCCCGCCACACCTCGCGCTCGCGGCCGGTGACCGGGTCGACGTCCACGCAGCGGACCTTGTTCAGCACGGCGGCGTGGACGTGCAGCTGCGGGTCGTCCTGCCTGCTCGTGTGCTGGGCGAACGCGGCCACGATGAACTTGTCGGCCTTGACGTACTCGCCGCTGGTGCGGCCGTCCTTGCTCGCGCCGTGGTGGCCCTTACGGGTGTACCCGGCCTCGTCCTGCATGTGCTCCAGACCGGCCTGCACGCCCGCCTTCCAGCAGTCCCACAGCTGGTCGGCCTGGCGGCTGAACTTCTGGGCCGTCTCCAGGTCGCCGGCCTCGCGCGCCTCGGCGGCCTTGACCTGCAGCGCGGCGTGCGCCACCGACCACGACTTCGGAGCCGAGAACGTCAGGTCGTAGTACAGCTTCGCGCTGGGGGCTTCCTTGCGCGTGCTGATCTCGATGGCCTTGAGCTGCTCGGGGCTCAGCACCCCGCCCGGGGTACGGGCCTCGGCCGCGGCGAGGTTCTTCTCCAGGCGCTTCTCGTACGCCTTCTCGTAGTTGCGCGGCGCGTCGCCGAGACGGCACTCCTTGCGGATCTTCTTCTCCGCCTGGGCGTACTCCTCGCTGCCCTCGGGGTGCGGGATCGACGCCAGCCGGGCGTACATCTCGTCCCGCTTCCGGGGGTCGATGAAGTCGCTGTACAGGTCCTCGAAGACGTCGTTGGCGACCTCGCCCGACAGTCCAAGGTCCGCGATGCCGTCGCCGGTCCAGAAACCGGGCGGCTCCCCCTGCAGCTCGATCGAGCGCAGGTAGTAATGCTCGGCACCGGCACCGACCGTCTTGGTCAGGTAGCCGGGATCTGAGCCTGCACTGATCGACAACATCGAGACTCAGAGTAGGCGGTTTTCAAGATCAACAACAGCCATCGGATCGTGATGCATAGGTGTGGGGGTTGTTGTAGTGAGCAGGGGAATTACGGTGTGTTAGGTGGTCCGGATGATCAAGGGAAGAGAAGAGGTCCGGGGTCCGGGGGCCGAGGAAGATCAAAAAGGGTCGCTACGGCGGCGGAGAGAGGCGGTCCTGCGGCCTTCCGGGTCGCATTCGGCCTGCATCGGCGGGCCTCGGCCCTCGCGGTGACGCGCACGGTCTGCACCGAAATGTTCCGGTCGGCGGGCACGGCCCGCACTGGCTCCGGCGCTCGCGCTGCGGAAGCGTCCACCGGCGGCTCGCCGCGCCAAACCAAGAGGCGGCACTGGCCACCCGCCGCGCCCGTGCGCTACGGTCGGCGGCGACGACTTCGACCCCCGCCGGGACACCCGGCGGGGGTCGACTGTTACCAAGGGCCGGTTCCGGGGCCGGGGAAACCCGCCCCACGCCGCGCGGCCGGCGCGCTCGCGCGGCGGGCCTGGCTTCCCCACCACCCCGGGCGACGGACACGGACCGTGAC